>CAKZPJ010000762.1 GCA_937138955.1 uncultured Flammeovirgaceae bacterium
TCTACGATTTTGCCGAAGCGAAAAAAGTTGTTTAGCAGTACGGATGATTACAGACTCTCCAGAAAAGCATCTAACTCTTCCTGCTTAGCCAGGTTCAGCTTTTTTCTGAGACGATAGCGGCTGGTATTTACGCTCTCGTAATTAACTCCCAATAGCTGGGCTATCTCTTTAGAAGTGAGTCGCATCTTAATGTAGGCCAGCACCCGTTTATCCTGTTTGGTTAAACTCATTGAGTGCTTGTCTAATTTTTTATAGAATTCGGGATGTACGTTCTCGAAGTGCTTAAAAAAGTTTTTCAAAGGGTCTTCACTCTCCAATATCTCAGTTAGCATAGTAGAGGCTATTTCTATCTTCCTATTACCTTTGCGTTCATTTCTGATTTCATCTAACAGGGCGGAAATATCTTTCAGCGTAGTATTCTTGTAGCTAAGGCTCGCCATATAACTCAATAGCTGACGTTCCTGCTGTTGAATCTTTGTTGCCATTTCGCGCTCTAACTTGGTAGCGTAACGGTCACTCGCCTCCCTTTGCTGCTCTATTTGCCCCATCCGTTGGTTCTCAGTACGCAGTTTTGACTTCAGGGTATTCTTCCCTACCGTTTGGTACACCGAAATCAGGACAAATAACAGTGTCACCCCGCCAATAATTAGGGCGATATTTTTATACTGTATCTCATCATCCTGCTGCGCTATTTGTTCCTCTAATTCATTGATCGTATAAGCATTTTCAGTCCGATTAATCTGGGAGGTTTCAATATAAACCATTATACTATCATTAGCGGCCCGCTCAATACTATCTAGCTTTCGGTAGTTGTCTAGATCATTGAGAGCGTATAACGATTTTTTAGCAGTACGACTAAAGTCTACTATTTCGTAATCGTCAAATACCGTTGGCCCGACAATATTCTCAATACCTTTTAGTATATATTCATACGCTGGCTGATGCTGCTCTTGGTGCTGAAGCAACCTGACTTTAAGGTCGTAGGTGAGTAAGGAAAAATCGTAATTTCCGTAGCTAGGTTCCGATAGCACCTGATTGATGAGTGAATCAGCCCGGGCGTAGTATCCCTGCATCAAGTAGGTTTCCACTAAATTTAATGGTACAGCCAGCGATACGCGGGCCGTATCGTTAATACGGTTACCGATCTCCAAGTAATACTGAGCGCTATCCGGATTAGGCGGATCTATCAGTAGGTAAGCCTGACCCAGATTAGCGTATATCTTTACTAGATTCCGCATACCGGGGTTACTATACGCTAAACTCTTCTTAAGCATTTGGATAGTATAGTCCGAGACATTTACGCTGGCTAGGCCCAATTGGAAGTAAGCCGCACTAATATGGGAAGAGTCACCTACTTCCTCGGCCCGCCAAACGAGTTCGTTAAGTGTCTCGGTTGCTTTTTCATCAATACTCGTATTGCTATAAAGTTGAGCGATCTGAACGAGGGCGTTCAATTCCTGTTCGGCATTATTATTCTTTAGGGCTAGCTCCTTAGCATTGGTAAAGTACTGAAGGGCTTTCTTTACGTCATTATTAGCAAAAAACTCAAACCGCCCTCGCTTGAAGTAAGTTGTGTATCGCAGTGAATCAATTCGAAAGTAGTTCACCAGCAACTCCAGCGAATCGTACACTAACTGCTGATCATCGATTGAATAAGCGTTGGCCTGTCTGATAATATTTTCGGCAATTTCTACTGCTTCCTCTTTGGTTAGCTTACTAAGGTAACCATCATTTTCCTGTCCGAGGCTTTCTATTGCTCCTAGTAAAACAAACCAGCAGAGAATAAGTCTGACGTATATCATATCCATAAAGAATTTCCAATATCTTCGTAACCATATTGCATCATTAGGGTGCAGCTTTTGGCACTACTAATCAGATGAAGGACAAACAAACTTGACAGGAAATAAGGGGGGCGACGGGTGGACTTAATACTATCTACTAATATCTATAAGTGCAAATAAACCCTAAAATAACAGTTAACCAGGAGAATGAAAGGCAGTTTCGTAAATTCATTACACAATTGCCGTAAAAAGCTGACTACAGTATTTTTATGCTCAAAATTTTTTCCAAACTGGAAGCTAATTTATGGATGAGGAATCAAAAATAGCCAATGACATACAACCCGCTAACCTAAAGGAGAGCTTAATCAGGCAGCTTCAATCGACGGATAATCCACTAGTGTTAGAACAAGTAAAAGCAGTACTGGATGATAAAAAAACACTTAATCAAATCAGTCACCTTCCCCTCGTTCAGCGTTTAATTCGGGAGAAAGAAAGCGAAGACCATGAATTACGAACTCATCTAACTCTCCGGCGAGGCAATGTCTTGAGTCGTTACGATGCTAAGGTGGCGGGAGCAATGTTTTTTCTGGGAGTAATTAGCCTACTACTCATTGGGGCACTGGTTACTGCCTTTACCGAAGAAGACCCTTCCCCCGTATTACTGGCTTGGTTGACTTGGATGGGAGGCACGCTAGGCTTCATCTACCTATTGCTGGCTATTGATTTTTTATTACTGTTTTATCAAGCCCGGAAAGCAAATATTGCTATGAACCAAGCTGAAAAGAGAAGGCGGTTACTAGCACTGCTGCTTCCCCCGCTCCGCATTGGCTCCCGTGATATTGGGGAGAGAAAATATACCTGGCTACCCGGATGGCAGTGGTGTGAAGTGAACGAAGGTTTATTTACTGAATTGAAGAGAAGGTTCGTACTACCGATGATTGCTATTGCCGTACTTATTATTCCGGTACTGATTATTGAGTGGAAGTTTCTAGATGAGGTTCGTACTACCTTTCCCCAACTAAAGATTAACCTGATTCTTGAAGCCATTCAAACGTTTATCTGGTGCGCCTTTACCTTTGAATTTCTGCTGATGATTTCTATTAGTCGCCGGAAGCTGAGCTACGTAAAAAAGAACTGGATCGACCTGCTCATTATCCTGCTTCCCTTCGTCTCCTTTCTACGAACACTCCGTATCT
>CAKZPJ010000763.1 GCA_937138955.1 uncultured Flammeovirgaceae bacterium
AAATGCTGCGAAGACAATTAGCGAGACAATACGCATCGGTCGCCGAGCCTTTTGGGTAAACTGGGGAAAATAGTGGTTAGCTAACATGCCTAACAGCAGCGGTAAACCAACAACCCACAATAAGGTGCCTATCATTTGAGCGGCTGACAAAGAAATAGCCGATACTTCACGTTGGGATTGTAGATAGAACCCTGACCAAAATGTAAAATTAAGTGGCACGGTCACCACCGCTACCAGCGTAGCCAGCGCAGTTAAGCTTACCGATAAAGCTCCGTTGCCCTTCGCCATCACGGTAAACATATTAGATAAGTTCCCGCCTGGACAAGACGCTACTAACAGCATTCCTAAAGCAACACTAGTGGTAGGGTTCAATGCTAAAATGAGCAGATAGCTAATGGCAGGCAGCAAAAGTAGCTGAGAGGCCAATCCAACCAATACACTTCGTGGGGAACGAAATAGTCGTTGAAAATCGGCTACCGTTAGCTCTAGGGCTACGCCAAACATTACCAGACCCAAGCAGAAGTTCATCAACTGTAAACTTTGCTGGTTGAAATTTAGCTGGAGCTCATCTAGTACTTCCATAAACAAAAAAAGCCATCGCAATGTAGATGGCTTCTCTAGTAGTTATCTGTAATGGTTAATGGGTTACCATTGGATCAAGCTTTTTGGCTTGCTCTACAAAGTCGGTAATTTGCTTCACTCCCGGAACCACCCGAGTTAGCTTTTTAGCTTTGTTGGTTTCTAGTAATTTAGCGTGCAGATTTTCAGGGTTACGATTTCGCAATTCCTTTACCGTATCTACTCCCGAAGCTTTCAACAGCTCGGCAAACTGTCCGGCAACACCTTTGATTCGGAAAAGATCGGCCATGTTTACGAAAGTCAATATTTTACTTTCGTCAATCTTACTGGCGTCGGCAATTTTTTTTCGTCCACTTTTGGAGGCTCCCTCTCTGAGTAAGCTGTTCACGGAACTAACGCCCGCCTTCGCTAGCTTTTTCTGGTTGGTGACTCCAATACCTTCAATGTCGGTGATAGTTTTTGACATGGTAAGAAATGTTTGGTTTATTATCGATTTATTAAATGACTCTGTTGAAGATCACTTCTAAAAACAAGAAAAGTAACCGTATTTTACTTTTGTTACCAAAATAGAAAAAAATTTGGCAGGAATGCTATGCTAGTACCTAAAATTGTGCTTAAGCAGATTTATAGCATTACTTTCTACTACTTGTTATTGTACCAATATTCTAGTATTCGTTGGAATGATATACTTTTAGCAAACAAACAATCTATTACTATGGTACCTACGCGCAATCGTCTATTATGCAACGTTGCTGTTTTCTTACTTTTATTGTTAGCTTCACCTGTCATGAGTCAAGATACTACGCTCCATATTCAACCTACCGAAGATTTTGAAGTGAACGGTGAGGGCAATCATGCTGCTTGGAAAAAAACTGAGTGGGTAGCACTTTCGCTGCAACATGGCCCTGCTCATGAATTACTCACTCAAGCCAAAGTATTATATTCCAAAACGGGTATGTATTTTTTGATGCAGTGCGAAGATGAAAAGCTAACGGCTACACTGACCGAAGACTTTGCCGATCTTTACAATGAGGATGTGGTAGAAGTATTTCTCTGGACGGATGAAGCCCAACCACTGTATTTAGAGTACGAACTTTCTCCGCTGAACTACGAATTACCAATTATCGTCCCTAACCGAGAGGGTACCTTTTTCGGCTGGCGACCCTGGCACTACGAAGATGAGCGACTTACTCGTCACGCTACTTCGGTACAGGATGGTAAGAAAGAAAGCATGGCGAAAGTTAGTGGTTGGACAGCTGAGTTTTTTATTCCCTACGCGCTGCTTAAACCGTTAGGCAACGTTCCGCCTCAAGCGGGCACTCGCTGGCGAGGTAACCTCTACCGCATTGACTACGATTTGGATGAACCCCGCTACTGGCAGTGGCAACCTACGTCGGGAAGCTTCCACGAGTACCAGAAGTTCGGTACGTTTGTTTTTCAATAACGATTTACGATTGGTTTAACGCACAATATATGTCCTCTTTCAGAGCTGTCTGTATGATCCGCACTTCGTAATCTGTTTTATCAGAAAATCGTTACTTTTGATATGAACGTCTGAAAGAAAAAATCGAAGATGTATTAGTCTGGTCTACGGAAGACTTGAGAAGTTTCCAACAGATAAACAGAGAAATATGACGAATGACGTCAGCTTACTCATTGACTACGGGCAAGTTGAACTTCACTTATGGGTAGACTATTATTTTTACTAATAGCGGGACTACTTCTGGCTTGCCACGATGATGAAAAGAGAGCGGGTTTATGGCTTTCCTTTGACGATAGGAGTATTAATCAGTGGTACGAACTACGAGATTTATTAAGGACCGATAATGTGTATGTTACCTTTTTCATTACTCAACCTGACTCATTAACAAAAGAAGAAGTAGATAAACTGCTGAAATTACAGCAAGATGGACACGAAATAGGCTTTCACGGTAGCCAACATGTCCTATCAGAATATTATATTAAGGAAAACAGTTACACTGAGTATTTGAAGGATGAAATTGAATCTGGACTAAATACGATGGAAAAACTTGGTTTTGAGTGTACATCTTTTGCCTACCCTTACGGGGCAAAGTACTGGTTTACAGACCTAATTTTGTTTCAAAAGTTTGATATTCTAAGGGGAGTAGCTCCTTTGAATAAAGAAAAAGATATTTCCAAAATCGATGAAGTCTACTATTCTTTTAATGGTGATTGCACTTTATTCTCCTTTGGTTTTGATAACAACTCTGGAGTAACTGACGATATGCTCGAAAAAGCAATGGATAGGGCCGCTGGTCGGAATGAGGTTTTAATGCTATATGCACACGCCCCGGTTAGTTCTGATAAGAAAGGATATGTTTTTAATTTGAAGACTCTAAAGTTCATCATAAGCAAAGCGAAAGCAAGTGATTTAGAATTCTATACATCTAAAAACTTACGATAAAAGCATAGCGAACAGTGGTGAAAAGAAATACCTAATAAAGGGTAAATTTGATCTGCAATTTATTTAAACTAGTAAGCCCAGCACTCTAAATTCTTCCTTCAACCTACCTACTGTATGCATTACATTGTATTTACCTTCACATTTCTTTTACTGGGAAGCCTAACCGTTTTCGGACAAGACGCTGATTATCTCCACTACGTAAAAACCCACTGCAATAACCTGATTGAGCACGGAAGAGACGATTATGGGAACGTGTCTACCAATCTGATTGCTTCGGTGATTGATACCCGCGATATGAGTGTTCCCCGGGCCAACGTTCCACCAACAGAGGGTACTCGCCCTCACGACCGAGCGGTGGGAGGCAGCAATTTTTACCACGATGTTGAAACTATTAAACTTTTACTGGCACTAACGGAAATTACGGGGGAGAATGAATACAAAACCGTTGCCGAAAACTACGCGCAAGACTTTTTGAAGTACTGCCAAAACCCTACTACCGGACTATTAGCCTGGGGCGAACATCTGTACTACAATTTCTACTCCGATTCAGTGATGGTGGGTGATTTGGAGAATCCTCGCGACGATATTTACCATGAATTTCTGGTGGAAACACCACCTTGGGAGTACCTGTGGAATTTAGATACGGCCGCGGTTCGCCAAGCAATTGCTGGAGTGCGTTATCACTTTCGAAGCCCAACTACGCAAAGTTTTCTATTTAACCGCCATGCTTACTGGCAGAAGATTAACAAACGGGATTACCGAGGTTTAGCTCAGTATCAGATTGGGGGACAACCCTGGATTAAGCACAGTGGTTTGCAGTGTTACTCCTTTTCCTTCCTTTATGGCAAAACCCAAAACCCGCTCTGGAAAAAATGGACGGAAGGCAGTGGAGCACTATACTGGGAATATCGCGACCCTGAAACTAATTTAACGCCCTCTTGTATTGACGATCCGCGCCCCGAAGCTCGGTACCCGTCATTGAACCACACGGCATTATTGTGCTACTACTTACTTAAAGCCGCTCAGTTGAATCCTGAGTTT
>CAKZPJ010000764.1 GCA_937138955.1 uncultured Flammeovirgaceae bacterium
AACTAACCGCATAAATTAACTAACGAAATTTAAAAGAATACTCTTGTTTTATAGGGGTCAAAACACGAGGAAGAGAAGTTCTTGAAGGACATGCAGAATATAAAAAGTCTATAAAATTTGGTTGTCGTAAGCGATACTTCGGTTATCTCCGGTCTCGTTGTAATAGACCAGCTCTCCTTGCTAAAGAAATTATTTGGCGAAGTAATTTTCTTAATGCGGTCTATCAAGAATTGCTTCTTCTAGAGAAATTTGGGTATGATTCTACTAAACTGAAATCAAGTTGGAAAAAGTCAAATTTGTGGATTCAGATCCGATTCTAAATCACTGGCTAGCCCAACTTGATATTGGTGAGATAGAAGCTATTTGTGACACTTTAGATTGCCAACCTGGAGATATCTTAGAGTATAAAAAAGGATAAGAATTAATTGGTTGGAAAAGCCAAAGCTATAGGTTCTTTAACTCCGCTAACTCTTCCTGAAACCCACCTGATAAAATCGGGAAGCGGCACCAGGAGCGGGGATCAACATTGAAATCATCCATGTGGAAAGAAGGTGCAATTCGTTCTCGTTTCCACTGGTTGCGCGACCATAATTGAAAAAACTTAGTAATGTAGACTTTTAATAGCTGATTGTTAACTACTTCCTCGCGATTCATTATATGATAAACTTCTACAGGACCATGACGGTCGCGAATAGCTAGGCGTTCAATTTCTACCAAAATAGCGTAAGGCATCAGATCGGTTTCGTCAGTCTGAGACTGTTCTAACGGGCGCAGTTCGGCGGTAGGATTTAAACGATTTACCGGATGAAGCCCCGGATAATCTAAATGCTCTTCAGCCCACTTCAGCCAATGAATAAGAAAGTACTTATCCACCCCGGCAATCGGGGCAATGCTACCGCTGGTATCACCGTCCATGGTGGTATAACCTACGTCGCCCTCGCTACGATTAGAGGTAGTGAGTAACAGCGCATTATGAATATTAGCCAACATCCAGATGGCGGGATTTCTAGCCCGAGCCTGTACGTTCTGCAACGCAATATCATCTTGTTCCCAGGTAAGCTCCCGTTGGAGAGCCTCTTCAATTTTCTGGGTATATCCGCCTACTTCGTCATCAATTTTCCATTCATGAAAAGTAGCTCCGATAGAATCCGCCAAAGTGCGAGCTGCTTTCAACGTGTTTTCAGAAGAATTAACGGTGCCTTGATAAGCAGTAGTCAACAGCTTCTTAGCTAATTTACGAAGAACAGTCTGTTCATCTAACTTTTCTAGTTCCGATAAAGCAGAAGACATTCCTAACTTATGCAGAAAAGTGGCTAGCCCTAACTCTTGTACTCCACGTCGGATTATTTCGGAAACCAGCACCGCGCAACTAGAAGAATCAGCCCCACCGCTCAATGAAAGTACAAAACCTCGGGAACGACTTTTTCGGAGATAATCAAACAGAGCCAGACTTTCTGCTTTCACAAACTCAGTCTCTTTATCGTATTCATCCGTAACCGCTGCCATTTCGGATCTATGCTCATCAGCGAAGTCAATTTCGCAGCGAAGTAGATTAATATCTTTAAATGAAAATCGATTGTTTTTCTTGAGCAACTTTCCCTGCTGGGCAATCAGAATTTCGCCATCGTACACCATCCGACCGGCCTCATTGCCCAATAAATTAACAAACAGATAAGCACAGTTGAAATCTTCTGAACCACCAATTACCAATCGTTCTCGGAGCCTGGTTTTGCCAAAAGCAAAGTGGCTGGCACTGGGGTTAAGAATAAGATTAACGCCCCGGGTTTGGTGAATCCAGCCGGGTCGGAGATTTTCTCGCCAAGCATCTTCGCAAATCTCAAAAGCAATCCGTATTCCGTGTACATCGTAGGTTACATCGCCAAAATCGTATAGTTGCCCGTTAATTTCAATTTGCTCTTGCTGATAAGCAGGCCAGGGAGTGAACCAGCGAGGTTCGTAGTGCACTCCCTCATTGGCTAGAAACTGCTTGGCTGTAAACCCTAAAATTGTCTGGTTATGAATGAGGCAAGCAGTATCGTAGCGTTTTCCTCGGTGAAGAATAGGTAGGCTAACGGCTACAGTAATGTTTTGGCAAGCAGCCACAATGCGGGGTAGAATTTCCAGTGCTTTCTCGTAGATCCAATCGCTTAAAAAAAGATCTTCACAGCCGTAACCAGTTATGCAAAGTTCAGGCAAGCACAAAATATCAACTTGTTGCTCTCGTGCCATTTCGATAGCTTCTAGTACGTGCGATACATTTCCCTCCCAATCGATAGGGGTTTGATTCAGAGCAGCTCCGGCTACGGTGAGCTTCATAGGTGCAGAAATAAAATAAATATTGCTTGATGAAAGTGCCTACTCAAATTCAGGTTCCAGTTCCTGAATAGCTTTTTCAGAAGCGCGTTGTTCGGCTTTCTTTTTACTATAACCGCTTCCCTGACAGATAGGTTTTTCGTCTAGGAATAATTGAGCAATAAACTCTCGTTGGTGGCTGGTGCCTCGGGTATCTACAATCTCAAAACGAACCTGGTGATTATTTTTTTGAGCCCACTCAATAATCATACTTTTGTAGTTCGTATTATTGTTAACAATCGTAGAAAGATCGAAGTGGGGTATCAAAATTCGGTTGAGAACAAACCGGTGGCAAAAAGTAAATCCATGATCTAAGTACACGGCTCCAACCAATGCTTCCAGCGTATTTCCGTTGATGGATTTGTGGGCGCGATAACCACCTCGATGCGAACTGTCGTATTCTACCAACTGGTCAACTCCAACTTTACGTGCTACTTCATTGAGCGACTCGCGATTAACGATTCGGGCTCGAATTTCGGTGAGAAAACCTTCATCCCGGAACGGGAATTTTTTGAAAAGGTATTCGGCAACCACTGTCGATAGTACCGCATCACCTAAATACTCCAACCGTTCGTTAGATTCTTTCAGGCCATATCGATTACGCTTTGCAACGGATACATGTTTGAAAGCAAGCTGGTATAGACCTAGGTTAGCCGGAGAGCGACCAACCATTTGGTAGACACAGCGAGAAATTTTTCGGTTCCTAGCATTTGGAAACACGAAAGCTGCTAACAGTGGAACGGCTAGCGAAATGGTGCGAAGCGAAGAAATCAGACGACCTATGAAGGAACCCGTCACGTTTACTTCTCGAATTTGCGAAAGATCATGGATGTATTGTGCCCACCAAACCCAAAAGTATTGCTAATAGCCGTTACCACTTCTTTTTCTTGAGCTTGGTTAAACGTCAAGTTCAAGCGGTCGTCAATCTTCTCGTCGTCAGTAAAGTGATTGATCGTAGGCGGGGTCAAATTATTGTTGATTGCCATAATGCAAGCAATCGCCTCAATACCTCCCGCTGCGCCGAGTAAGTGTCCAGTCATTGATTTTGTAGAACTAATATTCAGCTTAAAAGCATGTTCGCCGAACACATCAATAATAGCGTTTACTTCACTAATATCACCTAACGGAGTAGAGGTGCCGTGCACGTTTATGTAGTCTACTGTCTCAGGTGAAACTCCAGCATCTTCTAAGGCGTTCTGCATCACCTTTTTCACTCCCACTCCCTCGGGGTGGGGGGCGGTGATATGATAAGCATCGGCGGTCATGCCATTACCTAAAATTTCAGCATAAATTTTCGCTCCTCGTGCCTGAGCGTGCTCTAGCTCCTCTAAGACTAATGCACCAGAACCTTCACCTAATACAAATCCTTCTCGGTCTTTATCAAATGGGCGAGACGCTGTTTCTGGTGAGTCATTTCGTTCCGAAAGTGCTTTCATAGCTCCAAATCCACCCACGCCCGCCTCGCAAACAGCTGCTTCCGAACCACCCGAAACAATAACATCAGCTTTGTCTAATTTAATATAGGTGTAAGCATCAATTAGAGCATGAGTAGCCGAAGCACAAGCGGAAACAGTGGCGAAATTGGGACCCCGAAACCCGTATTTGATCGAGATATGCCCAGCGGTAATATCAATAATCATTTTGGGTATGAAGAACGGGTTAAATCGGGGGGTGCCATCGCCTTGAGCAAATT
>CAKZPJ010000765.1 GCA_937138955.1 uncultured Flammeovirgaceae bacterium
TCGCCTCAAAATCCGTTGTTTTCGCATCAAATAATTAACTCAAACAGCTTCTAAAGCGAAACAGTAATATTTGACCCAAACGCCTGTTTGCTGCTGATAAATCTATTATTGCTTATAAAGTCGGCAGTACTTCTGAAGAGAAGCTATATGAAGTTAGGAATAAATCTTGAATATTTTAGACCGCTAGGTGAAGGGTAGAAACAATAGTACGCTGTAATTCCACCTTTATTCCGATGGAAAGAATTCTATCTTTGTAGGGAAAATAAGATTGATAGAACATGAGCAACCAAGGAGCCAATAGTTCCTATTTTGGTAATATTAGGGAAGCAGTGAGTTCGTTGCTGACCGGGCTAAAATTATCTTTTCGTCATTTGTGGCAAGCGCGGCAGAAGCGAGAACCGATGGGAGTGGCCAAAGATAACTATTTTGAGCGGCAGAATGGGATTGTTACCCTTCAGTATCCGCACGAAAAATTTCCGGTACCGGACGTCGGACGGTATCAGCTCCATAATGAGATTGACGATTGCATTGTCTGCGACAAATGCGCTAAGGTTTGCCCAGTCGACTGTATAGAGATTGAACCGATAAGGGCAACTGAAGAGATTGGCAAAACCTCAGACGGTTCATCTAAACGAATTTACGCCGCCACCTTCGATATCGATATGGCCAAGTGCTGCTTTTGTGGCCTGTGTACCACCGTTTGCCCTACCGAATGCCTCACCATGACCAAGGACTATGACTTCAGTGTTTTTGACATTCAGGAGCATACATTCGCTTTTTCTGAGATGACTGATGCTGAGATTGCTGAAAAGAAGCAGGAATTTGAAGCATATCAAAAGCAGAAAGCTGCGGCCAAAGCCAGTCGCCCCAAACCTAATTCCAGCGTTCGTCCTAAGGTAGGAGCGAAACCTGTCTTCAAACCGAAGATGCCCGTTATTAAAAGAAAGCCTAATCAACCCCCGCCTCAAGAATGAGTGTATCAGTGGAAGTAGTTGCGTTTTATACCTTCGCTGGTTTGGTGGGGCTGTCCGCCTTGGTGGTGCTATTTACCCGCAATGTTTTGTACGCTGCATTTTCATTGTTGCTCACCTTTCTAGGAATTTCCGCGATCTATGCGCTAGCTGGAGCTGATTTTCTAGCGGTAATGCAGATTATGGTCTATGTCGGAGGCGTGCTAGTACTAATGATATTTGGAGTTATGCTTACCAACCGCGTAGCCGGAAAGTCTGTACTTACTCAGCATCATAACCAATTTTGGGGACTGCTTATCGGTGGGTCACTATTTTTCTTATTAGCAAAAGCTATTTGGCCAGAGAGTATCAGCAATCTTACGTGGCTACAGACTTCCGAAACTATTCAGACTTCTACTGTATCTACTTTAGGGATTCAACTGATGAGCGACTTTATCCTACCCTTCGAGCTAACTGGCGTACTACTTCTGGTAGCGTTGATTGGAGCAGCTTATGTAGCGCAGCGGCAGTTGTAGTTTTTAGTACTTTCTAAAAGAAATCTCGCCACACCCGACGACGCTGGAGCTTCAAATCGCTGAGCATGGATGATTTCACGTTAATCTGCACGTAATACGAGGTGAATCGTCCGAAGGGAACCCAGTCGAAGCGAAAATCGAAGCAATCCAGGTCGCGGAAAATAGTAACGTTGGTTTGAGTGATTTCTTCCCGTTCAAAATCGTAGCCCGACTGGAAGCGTACTTTCCACTTGGGAGTAAGGTTAGCATCTCCTGAAAACTGTAGCGATTGCGTAAAAGGGCTGGCGGTAGGCTCGGGAGCGAATTCATTATCGCGACGGGCGGGTTCCAGAACCCTCTTTCTTAAGTCTCGGCGGTAATTAAAGGCATAACGCAACTGTAAGCTCCAGGCCACGTCAAAGTCAGCGTAATCATTAAAGGCCGGGCCTACTAACTCTAGCTGATCTAGTTCATCTACTGTAGGGTCTATATCGCTTTCGGGGTCGCCCTCCTCTTTTTTATTCTCCTTCGGTTTAGGTTGCAGTCGAGTACTAATATTGAAACTTGCCCGAGAAAGGGTGCCCAGACTAAAATCGGGAATCTCCAGCGCATTACCATCCCCTACCGGGGCGGGGCTTCGTTGCCAAGCATAGCGATCGTACTTCACGAACCGTTCAAATACTTCACCCCGAGTGGTAGAGTCAATAGGATTGAGGGGGTCGGGAATATAGAGATAAGGGTCTACCGTAGCTCCGCCGTTTATCGATACTTTTCCGTCGAGCAACCGGGTTCGGGCTGAGATATTGAATGGTGCTAAACGGAACGAGTCAGCGGCGAAATTATAACTAGTGCTAAGCTGTAAACTCTCGAAAATTGGTATCTTCTTGGTAGCATTTTCAGCGTCGGTAGTATCTTTTTTATCTCGCACCTTCATCTCCAGGTTATTCCCCAGCGAGAAGCCAATAGATCCGGCATTTCCGGCATTGGGAGCCCGATACACTCGTTCATCGTACAACGGTACGTTTATTAAGTTTCGGTCGCGACCCTGCCAAAGTGGGTCACTGATAGAGTCTAACTCCGGCCCAATTCGCACATCCTGATAGTACCGACCTTCGTAGTCGGGAGTGTAGCCAATACTGATTGAGGGAATGAGCGTATGCCTGATGGCTTGAATATTTTTATCGTTGCCGAAAGTAAATGTACCGTACACCCGCGTACTGAAACTCATACTGGTGCTCCAGGAGTTTACCCGGTGGAACCCCTGAAGAGTATCAATAACAATATTGTTAGGGTCATCATCATTGTAGGCAAACTTATTCAGATACCATATTTCTTCGTAGTTGAATGAAGGTGAAGCCGTAATATTTTTTAGTATGTTAAATGAGGTAGAAATAGGAATGGTATGACGCATTCCGGTTTCGGTACGCTTCAGAATTTCGGGAAGATTGTCGCCGTTAATTGCCAAGATACTATCGCCTAATATGGGGTCATAGCCAGTAATTTGATCGTCAGGAATACCTCGGGGTGGTTGTACTCGGCTATTAGTGAACTCATTTCGCCCTTGCATCCGGTAGCCAACGTTAATTTTCGCTAACCACCCGGTGCGCCGTTTGGCAATATTTTGAAACGGATAAATCCGGTTCATGTTCACCGATATGTCAGGTAGTAGCACATTAAACGTTCCGGTAATTAGGTTTTGATTGTGGCGCGCACTTAGAGCCATGTTAAACGGAGTATTGCGAAACGCAGTAGAGTATTGCACACTAGAACTAAGTGCGGTATTCATATTCTGCTGCACATTGAGCGAGGGGTTGTTTTGATTGTAAGTGCTGGTAGCTACATTTACGGAGGCCGAAAATCGGCTTACCCCCCGCGCCTGGGGTGCGTGCCGGAAGTTGATACGAAAGTCACGAGCTACTTCCGAATCTTCACTATCGGGGTCTACCCGCTGCTGGTTGAAACGGAAGTCTAAGCCACCATTGTAAGCATAACGTTTTCGGTACTGAGAGTTTACCGTGAATCCGTAGCTTCCTCTAGAATAGATTTCGCCCAGCAGGGTTAGGTTCACGTACTCATTAAGATCAAAGTAGTAGCCCCCATTTCTCAAAAAGAAACCTCGGCGTTGCTCTTCACCGTACTGCGGAATGATGATTCCTGAGTTTTGTTCCCGAGGCATCGGGAAAATCCCGAACGGCAGCCCCAATGGAGTAGGAATATCAGTGATCACTACGTTAAAAGGACCAGAGACAACCAAATTACCCGGTACAACCTTCATTCGGCTAGACTGGATATAAAAATCAGGTACTTCACCGGGTTCGCAATCGCAGGTGGTGTACCAACCTTTATTAATAAACACCTCATCGCGCTCGTTTTTCTTCACTGTTTCGCCGTATACATAACCTGCTCCTTGCCCTTCTGGCTGCGTAAGCACTCCCGAAATATACGCCCGGCGAGTGTCAAAATTATAGCGAATTTCTTCCGTTTGGTACTCTTCACCTCCATCCTTAAAAACAGGTTTCCCAGTGACTTGTCCGGTAGAATCTTCCCGTCCCCGGGCCATCAGCATGTTGTTAATCCAATCTAGTTCTACATAATCGGCTTGTAGCGAGGTTTCGCCGTAATTGATGGTGGCATTGCCGTAGAGCAGAATTACCTGATTGATTACATCAAAATTAATAGAGTCTTCGGCATCGTAGGTGATTGTAGTTTCTATGTCACCTTCCTGCTGTACAGTTATACTATCGGTTAGCACTGAGTCAGCAGCTACGGTGGCTGTATCAAGAGGGGGTAATAAAGTGGGCGGAATCGTATCGTTCGGACCTAAAATACCCAATGTGTCGGCAGTGGGGAGTGGGTCTTCGGGCGTTTGGGCGCGTAAATTTGTGGTTACGCCAAATACTAGCCAAATAATACATGCGTATTGTAAATAATGCAATGTATTTTTACGTTTTAAAGAAAATGTGGCATGTTTGCACAAAAGTAGGCTTTGTTACCTAAACAACCGAAGCATGGTGAGAAATATTATATGCATCGCCTGTTTTTCGCTTCTGCTACTGATGGCCTCCTTTAGTACGGTAGGAGTAAAGCAATATCAGGTAAAGAAAGTAGTGATTGATGCGGGACACGGGGGTAAAGATCCAGGCACGAGTGGGGTGTTTTCTGATGAAAAAGATATAGCGCTCAATATTGCGCATAAGCTGGGGGAGACTATTAATAAATACTTACCCGATGTAGAAGTAATCTACACACGGGCCAATGATCACTTTATTCCTCTGGAGAAGCGGGCGGATATTGCTAATGAAAATGGCGCTGATTTATTCATTTCCATTCATGCAAATGCTTTACCCGGTAGTTCAGCTACTCACGGCACAGAAACTTACGTAATGGGAACCCATAAAGTGGAGGATAATCTAAACGTAGCTCGGCGAGAGAACTCAGTAATTTTGATGGAAGAAGAATTTGAGGAACGATACGCGGGTTATGATCCGAATGCGCCTGAGTCGCATATTCTGTTTGCTCTCTATCAAAATGCGTACTTAGGAAATAGCTTGGTGCTGGCTGATAAAATTGAGTCGCAGTTCAAGCATCGGGTGGGTCGGCGAAGCCGGGGAGTGAAACAGGCTGGATTTTTGGTGCTCTGGCGTACTTCTATGCCGAGTGTGTTAGTAGAGACCGGTTACTTAACGAACCCGAAAGAAGAAAAATATTTGAACGACGAGCTAGGACAAACCTATATTGCTTCAGGGATATTTCGGGCTATCCGTGACTATAAAAATGAAATAGAGACAAATTAACCGGATAATTATCGAATCCGTTAAACCTAATGAAGTGGTATTCAGTATGTAAGTAGGTAAGCTCTCGCAATACTTCGCAAAGAATTTTGACGTAAACATTTTTTATTCGTGAAATTATCCAAAGAACTTAAAGTCTCTCTGTTAGCCATCGTAGCGGCGGTTATCCTTTTTACTGGGGTTCGCTTTTTAAAAGGTACCGAAGTTTTTTCGCGTTTTAATACCTACTACGTAGTTTATAATAACATTGAAGGACTTACGCCCTCCAACCCCGTAATGATTAATGGGTATAAGGTAGGCCAAGTGATGAAAATTAATCTCATGCAAGACCAAGGTAATTACCTACTGGTTACGATGAATATTGATGAGAAAATATTACTGGGGAAAGGAGCTGCCACCTCTCTAGTATCTAGCGATTTGCTAGGAAGTAAAGCGTTGTATTTAAAAGTGGGTGACGTTAGTCAACCTATCAATGATGGCGATACTTTGCTATCGAACGTAGAGCAGGGTATTGTGGAGCGAGTACAAGCCCAAGCCCTCCCAATTGCCGAAAAGTTGGATTCTACTTTAGCCCGAGTGAATCAGATTTTAGGAACAGGCGACCAATCAGACATGTCTAATATTATTGGCACGTTGGTAGGAGATACTACTTCAATCTCAGCCGCTGTGAATAATCTGGAAGGAACTACTCGTAGCTTAAACGGAATTCTTCAGCAAAATGAACGTCGGCTGAATGCTACTTTGGCTAATGTTGAAATGCTTACTCAGCAATTGAGCGATCAGGAAAACGGAGTTGGCTCGCTGCTTACCAAACTAAATCAAAAGGTAGATAGCCTTCAAGTGCAATCTACGTTAGATAAACTAGAGCTAATCGCTCAAAATCTAAATGAAATCACTACGAAGATGAATGAAGGGGAAGGCACGATGGGTAAACTACTTAACGACGATTCACTCTATACTAATCTTAACAATGCGACTCGCGATTTAGATTTGCTTCTGATTGATGTTAAAGAAAGCCCCAAACGCTATGTACACTTCTCACTATTCGGGGGCGGAAAAGATAAAGACAAGAAGGATAAAGAAGAGTAACCTCTTTGGTACTATCTTCATTCAATATTTCTAATTTTCGGCATAGAGAATAATTGGTGGTTTACTTATCTTTAGGGAATTGCCCTGAAACAATAGTGCCTATGAATGACCGAGAACTTAAAGCGTTAGTAGCCCTGCTAGATGATGAGGATTACGAAGTACTTACCCACGTAGAAGAAAGAATTATCTCTTACGGAAATCCTATTATTCCTCTCCTGGAACAAGAGTGGGAAAAGAATTTTGACCCTAACGTGCAACGACGGCTAGAAGACCTAATTCATACCCTCCAGTTTGAGTCACTAAAAGCTCGCTTGGGTAAGTGGTATAACAGTTCTGAGCAAGATTTAATGGAAGGTATGTGGATTATCGCCACGTATCAATACCCTGATTTGTCGTTAGAAAATATTCAAGAGAGCCTTCAACAAATTTACTACAATAGCTGGTTGGAATTCAAGGCTGATGTTCACCCCTACGATCAAGTACGCATTCTGAACAGTGTTCTTTTTAGTAAATTGAAGTTTCGGGCGAACACTAAAAACTTCCATTCTCCTGCCAATTCCATGATTAACCGGGTGCTAGAAACGAAAAAGGGTAATCCTATTTCGCTCTGCGTAGTTTATATGCTGGTGGCTCAGCGCCTTAAAATGCCGGTGTATGGCGTAAACTTGCCTAGTCTGTTTATCCTGACCTTCAAACAGGAGGATCTTCAATTCTATATCAATGCTTTTAGTCGCGGGCTCGTTTTTAAGGAAGAGGATATTGACAACTATATTAAACAGTTGAAGCTGTCGCCCGACGATATGTTTTATCAGCCCTGCCAGAATATTGATATTATCCGCCGGGTACTGCGCAACCTAACGGTATCGTTTGAGAAGCTAGATGAATTTGAGAAAGCCGATGAGGTAAAACAGCTACTGGAAATTGTATCGGATGGTGGGTTGCACCTCTTATGATTGTATCGTTTTCTGATTCACAACTTTACCCCATTCACGAAACCGCTCGTACTGTTCCTGGTAAACTTTCTGATGCTCTGGATTGGGGCCGAACTCCTTTTCCTTTTTCGTATTCTTCACTACATTTTCTAGAGAGTTCACCAAACCTAAAGCGTAACTGCCTAGCATAATGGCTCCTTCAGCTACTCCGTGGTGGCTTTCGGCTACGTACACAGGCTTACCAAATACATCAGCAATCAATTGCACCATAAAATCGGAACGAGTTACCCCACCGTCGGCCCAAATAGCGTCGAAGTTTCCGGCAGCATCTTCTAGTCCCTGACCAATACTGTACATGTTATACACTACTCCTTCTAAGGCCGCTCGGGCAAAATAGTCTACGGTATGATCTGGATCTACTCCAAAGTAGCCTCCTTGAATACGCTCGTTCCAAAAGGGTGCTCGCTCCCCGTGAAAATATGGTAGGCAAACTAATTTATCGGCTCCCGGCTCAACTTGAGCGGCCTTCGTTAGCACTTCCTCGTAGGAGTATTTGCCGTGATACAAATTCTCGTGCAACCAGTTTAAAATAATGCCACCGTTGTTAGTGGGTCCACCTAATACGTGATGCTCTTCAGTAAGTAGATAATTGAAAATTCGCATTTGCTCATCGGGGGAAACATTCTGCGAGATTAATCGAATCGCTCCGCTAGTGCCTAGCGATAGCGTTGCCTCTTTGGGATTCATACCACTGGCGTACAGATTTGCCAAACAACCATCGCTGGCTCCCAGTACGATAGGAATATCAATCGGTAGGTTAGTCGCTTCAACTATCTTTTTATTGAGTCCGTGCAGTACGTAAGTAGTAGGTACCGGTTTAGACAACTGTTGAGCGTTGATGCCTGCAAATCCTAAAGCATTGTTGTTCCAACCCAACGTTTCCTGATTGAATAATCCGGTAGCCGTAGCCATTGAGTAGTCAATTACGTATTCGCCTACCCACTGGTAGAGCAGCCATTCCTTAAATGATAAAAATTTATGGGCTTGCTTAAATATTGCTGATTGATGATCGCGCAGCCAGGCAATCTTACAGAGTGGCAACATGGCGTGGATTGGTGCTCCCCCTTTCTGGTAGATAGATTTACCCAAATCAGTATCTCTCAGCTCTTCCGCATACTTTTGGCTGCGAGTATCCGCCCAGGTAAGCATGGGGGTGATTGGGTTCCCATCTTCATCTACCGCCAGTAAGCTATGCATAGCCGTACTAAAACTCACTCCTGCTATTGGCTCATTTAATTGCTCAAGCACTGCCTTCACCGTTTGGTGTACGGCTTCTAATATTTCTCGGGGGTTTTGCTCCCGGTAACCGTCCTGAGGTTGGTTTAGTGAGTAAGAAGCATCTTCGGCACAAATGTTTTTTCCTTCAATGTCGGCAGCCAACACCTTTACACTGGTGGTGCCTACGTCGATACCCAGCATAATAGATGCTTGACTCATAGTTTAAAAAATTAGGTTTTACTTTCAGGCGTGTAGTACACCTTCCATGTTCAGTAAATCTATATACCGAAAATTTTCGTCAGTTATACTATCGGGCACAAAGACAAATTTCTTGTCGTATACTTCTCTCCCTCGATAGTAACTGACCCAAAACTGATTGACTAAAGCAAACAGCTCAGGATTAATTAACTCTATCTTCGCCACACTGTTCGGAGCCACACTATCTAAATAGTGCCGAAGTACCGATGTCTTCTGCTCTTTCTTTTTGCTATAGCCCGATGAGTTGACTAATACATTTTCCAGCGTAAAATCATTTTCATTAATTAGATAAACGTGGAATTCATATTCATTGGACACTTCGTTTTTCTGGCGGCTAATTGCCATTTGCACGCCTTCTACCTTCGGAAAATCAATATCTTTTTTCATGATGCTACTTCTTTAACAACCTTCATCTCAAACAAGTCAGCTAAATGCTTCAGCAATCGGGCACTCACTTCTTCCATATTCTGAGGCTCTCCCAACTCCTGCGCCATTGAAGTGACAGCTTTATCTTCTATCCCGCAGGGGACGATGTAATCGAAGTAGCTTAGGTCAGTGTTTATATTTAGGGCAAAGCCGTGCATGGTAACCCAACGGCTGGCTTTCACTCCCATCGCGCAGATTTTCCGTGGATTCTTTTGTTCTTCGTAATCAATCCACACTCCGGTTAAACCAGGAATGCGTCCACTATTCAATCCGTAGTCAGCTAGCGTAAGAATAATCGCCTCTTCTAGTGTTCGCAGGTAGCGATGGATATCGGTAAAAAAATTATCTAAATCTAAAATCGGGTAGCCAACCAGTTGCCCCGGTCCGTGAAAGGTAACATCACCTCCTCGATTAATTGGATAGTACTGAATTCCCTTTTCACCTAATTCTTCGGACGACAACAATAGATTACTTTCTTTACCGCTTTTTCCTAAGGTATAAACGGGTGGGTGTTCGCAAAACAGCAAATAGTTCTCCGTAGTTTTTGGCTGATCAGGTTGTTTGCGATTGGAAATTTTGGTCTGGACGATTTCCGCAAAAACCTCTTCCTGATAATCCCAGGCTTGAGCGTAGTCGATCAAGCTTAGATACTGAACATTTACTTGTTTGTTCTTTTCAGACATTCAAAGGCTATTGGATTGCAATCTGATTAGGTAAGTAGAAACATCTGGAACAGATCCGGGGAAATACCTAGAAAAAATTACCCACTTACTCGCCAACAATTTGTAATCTTAAATTTTTCAATTTACAGTTACACTAATCAGGTACGTAAGACTCTAACAGCGTAAAGCCCCCTGACGTTACCAATTCCACGTGTTTGATGCTAGCCGGAAGCAAACATGCTTCTCCTTTTTTGATTGAGTAGCTTTTGCCATCATTATAAATATCCGCTTCACCATCTACACAAACATAGATCGTAAATGAATCTCGATCTGAGTAATCCCGTGAAGTGTTCTTGGTAAATTGTAAGCGAGAAGTAACGAAGTAAGGTGCTTTGACTATATCTACTACTTCATCTTCTTTTGCTTCGTAGAGAGTTTTGTATTCATCGTATTCTTGATAGTCAATGGCATCCAGCGCTTGCTCTACGTGCAGTTCGCGGGTTTTTCCCTGGTCATCTTTCCGATCAAAATCATAGATGCGGTAAGTAACATCCGAGGTCTGCTGAATTTCGGCCAGTAAAATTCCTTTACCGATGCTATGGACGCGCCCGGCGGGCAAAAAATAAACGTCTCCAGCCTGAACATCCTCTTCGTTTAGAATACTCATTAACTTACCATCCTCAAAAGCATCTAAGTACTTTTCGCGGCTCATCGGTTGATTGAAACCTACCGTAAGTTGAGCTTCGTCATCAGCCTGCATAATGTACCACATCTCGGTCTTTCCGAAGGAGTTATGCCGCTGCTGCGCCAGTTCGTCATCCGGGTGTACTTGGATAGATAGATCATCATTAGCATCAATAAACTTAATGAGCAGCGGAAACTCGTTGCCGTATTTTTGGTATACTCGCTCACCCGCCAATTTGCCTTGATAGGTTGCTAGCAGTTCTTGCAGATTTTTTCCCGCCAGTGCTCCTTCAGCTACTTCCGATACGTTACCAGTGACCCCAGATATTTCCCAGGTTTCACCACAGTTAGGAAGTGGGGCAAAGTCTTTTCCCAGTACGGTTTTAATCTTTTCGCCACCCCAGATTTTATCCTTAAAAATGGTGCGAAACTTCAGTGGATACAGTTCAGTCATAACGATTTATAGTCAGAGTAAAGGGAAATATTTGTAGAAAGCATACTAATGCTTAACAATTGTACCAAAAGCATTTGATCACGGATCTTTTTCTGGGTAAGAACAGAGGTCATAGCTACTTCAATTAACACTTATTCGTAGTATATAATAACGTCTTCGGGTGGTTTTCGTTGGGTTTTGGGCACTTTGGCATTTTCGGCGGGGTAGCCGACGGGGATGAGCAGGAACGGACGTTCGTTCGCCGGGCGGTTGAGTACTTTGGTTAAAAAATTCATGGGACTGGGCGTATGGGTTAAGGCTACCAATCCGGCTTGGTGAATTGCCGTCAGCAAAAATCCGGTAGCGATACCCACCGATTCATTGACATAGTAGTTATTTTTCTTTTCGCCATCCTCCTCTTCGTAGGCTCGCTTACAAACCACAATCAGCCAGGGAACAATTTCCAGAAAGGGTTTGTGTTCGTCGGTACCAAAACCCTTCAAATCATCTAGCCAAGTATCTGACATGCGACCGTGGTAGTTGGTGTATTCTTCTGCTTCGGCAGCTTGGCGAATTTTAGCTTTTACCTCGGGACTAGAGATCGCGCAGAATGTCCAGGGTTGTTTATTTGCTCCCGATGGGGCTGATGAAGCCGTCATGATAATATTCTGAATCACCTCTTTGGATACGGACTTATCCGAGAACATTCGCAGCGAGCGTCGTCGGTTCATAAATTGGTAGAACTCTTCCACTCGTTGCAGCAGGGCTTTTCCTTCGTAAGTAGGATTCCGATAGGGGATGAATAGAGACTTTTTAGTAACAGACATACATTTACCAGTTCAATACTGTAAAGGTAAAAGATTACTGGTGAAAGTGCATTTTCATACCTTCGTGCGAAGCGGTAAAGCCCAGGTTTTCGTAAAATTTGATGGCTTCCGGGCGTTGCTTATCGGTGGTTAACTGCAACAGGTGAGCACCGCGTTCTCTAGCGCGGTCAATTGCCCAGTGGAATAATTGCTTACCCAATCCTTGACCTCGGCGGTCGTGCTTAATTCGTACCGCTTCAATTTGGGCTCTAACTCCCCCTTGGTATGTGAGATACTGAATAAAACTTAGTTGAAGTGTCCCAACTACTTCACCTTCGTCTTCTACCACCATAAATTCTTGGTTTGGGTCACGTTGGATATTTTCAAAAGCAGCATAGTAGCTACTGGGTAGAGGGTCGGTAAAATCCTCACGTTGATGACCCAGTTCATCGTCGGTCAGCATACGTACAATTTCTACTATATCGGCTGGAGTAGCTTCTCGGAATAGCATAGTTATACTAATTAGCAGATGAAAAGTAATAATTGATAAGTAAGCAGCAAAAATCAACAACATGTCCTGGGTTTGTTTCGGGATTAGCCATTTAGTAATAACTAAGACCCTGGACAGGTTCCTGGGGAGCAATTGAACCAAGCAATAAAATATCAAAGATAAAAACTTTTAAATTTTACCGACGCTACTATCTTTTATACTAGTTTCGCCCCCCGTGGCGACTTATCGACTATCGTTCAAAATACTAGCAACTTTTTCTATTGGGTGGCTACTACTTAGCTGTCAGCCTTCTACTGAAATATCGGAGGTGGAGATAGCCGATACGTTATCAGTCGGCTATACTTTATCGCAGCAGTACTGCGGTAACTGTCATCAGTACCCTGTGCCTAATTTACTGCCGAAAGCTACTTGGCAAAAATACGTCCTACCGCGTATGGGCCATCGCTTGGGAATCTATGAGCACGACAGTATTCGTCAGTCTTTGTTAGAAATAGGCGTAGGAAGGGAACGAGTGGATCAGGCCGGAATTTATCCTGCTCAGCCCGTAATTAATCAAGATAAGTGGCAGACAATTCAGGATTACTACTTAAAGTATGCACCCGATTCTATATCAGTCAGTACGCCAGAAATTTCAGTGAGCTTACCCAACTTCCAGGTTCAGGTTTCATCCTACCAATTGTCGCCTCCTAGTACCACAATGATTAAAATTCATCGGCAGCAGCTTTTTGTAGGCGATGCTAATTCTAAAAGCCTCTATCAGTTTGATTCTGCACTTAGCTTACAGCGAGTAGCCCGAACAGGAGAAGGCGCAGTACATGCCGAAATCTCTACCGAACAGCTTTTAGTCACCATTATGGGTTCATTCTCTCCTACTGATAGCCCTTCAGGAAAAGTTATCACATTACCCCGAGAAGATGAAGGTGCGCCCTACGTATTGCTCGATAGCTTGCAGCGTCCGGTACAAACTACAGTAGCCGATTTAGATCAAAATGGTTTACCCGATTTACTTGTTTGTGAGTTCGGAAAATGGCTGGGCGGTCTCTTTTACTACCAGCAGCAACTGGATGGGAGCTTTCAAAAAAACGTACTACGGCAACAACCAGGTGCCATTGTCGCGTATGTTCGTGATATTAATCAAGACAATCTGCTGGATGTATTGGCACTATTTGGTCAGGGCGACGAGGGAATATTCGCTTACATGAATCAGGGGGACGGGAAATTTCAAGAGAAAACTATTTTGCGATTCCCGCCGTCTTACGGTTCCAGCTCTATGTTGTTGGTAGATATAGACGAAGATGGCGACGAAGATATTGTGTACACAGCGGGAGATAATGCTGATTATCCACCAGTACTAAAGCCTTACCATGGAGTATATATTTTCACCAATAACGGTGGCTTTGCGTTCGAGCAATCTTGGTTTTATCCGCTTCCAGGAGCTTACCGGGCACTTCCGGCTGACTACGATCAAGATGGTGATCTGGATATGGCAGTTAATTCTTTTTTCCCAGGCTATCAGTCTGATGCTGATGCCGGATTTGTATACTTACAAAATCAGGGTAATATGGAATTCGACGCTTATACCTTTACTGAGAGCATCTACGGAAGATGGTTGGTAGCTGATGCGGGAGATTTGGACGGCGACGGCGATTTAGATATTGCTCTAGGATCACTAGCTTTTGAAGTGGTTCCTCCCAATGGTCTATTAAATCAATGGGTTGAACGGGGTATTCCGTTTATTGTATTGGAAAACCGGTTGAAAGCCAAACTGTCTGAATAAATTAAGAGTATTCACAACTCTTAGGACGAAACCAATTCTCTCTATCACCTCTCTGATTGAAGGTTCAGTTAAAAATACCGTTCCAATTAAAGATAATAGCCTTAAGTAGATAATACCATAGTTAAGTCGGTCTGGTGTTGCATTATTTCCCCAATAGTGGGGAAATGATCAAGTAGACTATTCAACCATTCGGGTATTCTTTATAAAAATCCCGCTTTTTCTTCAAGGCATTCTTTTTGAAATGTATTTTATCGTAATACTAAACTTTGATTATGAGAATGCAACGATACATATCTTATCTACTGATTATTGTCACCAGCTTTTGGCTCTCTGGCTGTGCCACTAATCCAGTAACGGGTAAAAAGGAATTAATGCTGATGTCTAGCAACCAGGAGCGGGCAATGGGCGAACAAAATGATCCGCAGATCACCCAGTTTTTCGGGGTTTATGATGACAAGCAATTACAGCAATTTATTAACCAAAAGGGTCAAGAAATGGCCAAGGTTTCGCACCGTCCCGACTTAGCTTACGAATTTAAAGTAGTGGATTCTCCGGTAGTAAATGCATTCGCTGTACCCGGTGGTTTTATCTACTTTACTCGCGGTATCATGGCGCACTTCAATAATGAAGCTGAGTTTGCCGGAGTGCTGGGACACGAAATTGGGCACGTAACCGCTCGCCATTCAGCTAGTCAGTATACTAAGCAAATGCTGGCTCAGGTTGGTATGGTAGCTGGAATGGTGCTTGCTCCCGAGTTAGCGCAATTTGCTGATGCCGCTCAGCAGGGTTTAGGGTTATTATTCTTAAAGTTTGGTCGCGATGATGAAACGCAGTCAGACAAATTGGGAGTAGAATATTCTACCAAAATTGGTTACGATGCCGATGAAATGGCCAATTTTTTTAGTACGCTAGATCGCATGCGAGGAGATGCCGGACAAAGTGTACCGACATTTATGTCAACCCACCCTGATCCAGCTAATCGTCAGAAAAACGTGCAGCAACTAGCGAAGAAATGGAAGAGAAAAACTAAGGCTACCGATTTAGAAGTAGGACGTAATTCTTACTTAAAAATGATTGATGGGTTACTGTACGGAGAAGATCCAAATCAAGGGTATTTGGAAGCAGGCACATTTTATCACCCAGTACTCAAGTTCAAATTTCCTACACCCCAGGGGTGGACATTTCAGAACACTCCTCAGCAGGTGCAAATGGCTCACAAAGAAGGCCGCGCCATTATGACGCTATCTCTAGGGCAGGGTAATTCATTAGAAGAAGCTGGTCAGGCTTTGGTCAAAAACAATAACCTTTCGGTTATCCAGTCTGACAAAGGAGATGTGAACGGTCTGCCCGCTCTGTCAATTCTAGCCGATGTGCAACCTCAGCAAAACCAGGGTCAACCCCAGCAACAACAGCAGCAACAACAAATACGTCTGCTAACGTACCTAATTCAGTACGGGGGAAATATTTATAATATTACCGGAATCAGTACGCAGCAGGATTTCAACCAGTTCAGTAATACTTTCACTAGTACTATGAAGAACTTTTCTGAGTTGACCGATCAGAGCAAAATTAATGTTCAGCCCGAACGAATCAGCATTCAGGAAGTAGCCCGCACCGCAACGCTGTCGCAAGTCTTAAAAGGTTTCAAAATGCCGAATGATCGTTTAGAAGAGCTGGCCGTTCTAAATGGTATGCAGTTGACCGATCAAGTGAAGCAAGGTACATTGATTAAGACCGTCGTTCGAGGTAGTGCTGATGCCTTTGCCAAGGAAAAATAACAACTAATATTTACTAACCAAACAACCAAAGTGTTTCTGATTATTTCGGAAGCACTTTTTTTATTTTGCGAGAAACTACTTACTGAAGTTACGCAGTAGCGATCAATCTATTAAGGTCTTTGATAGCTGCACTAGCTGCTTGTATCTGAATGGTTTTCTTAATAGCAAAGTGGTTCATCCGACTTTTCAGTTTCAACATCTCCAATTTGACTAAAGCACAGAAGGTAGCAAAAACATGGTTCGCCTGAGTTCGCACTACTTTTGTGGGCGAGTTAGCTAACAAAGTATTGTTCTTCAAAGACTTGTGACTCTCTTCTATTTTCCACTGGACGGTTCGCCGCGCGATCGGGTAGAGGGAAATAAGTTGCTGGTAACTCAAATCCAGTTGGCCAGTGACCAGAAACAAGGTAGGCGTGGACTGGTCTTTGTTCACATAGACCTCTTTGGCTAGCAAGAGCGGGCACGGCACATCTTTAAGCCAAATTTGGTGTATTTGTCCTGGTTCTAGATGTAGATCAGTTACTTGAATAAGGGCTTATTGAAGAAAAAGTCTACCCATAGAGCAGGAAGGTTTAATCCAGACATCCCATTTGGGAAGTTGCGGATCTCGAATAAGGTGCTCTTCGCGTCGGTGCATTTGCCTTCGGCTTAGATTGATGCCCTTATAGGTTTTATCTATGAAGCTCACCAGAGGGGTAATACCTTTCCAGGTAACGTTTTTAAGAGTATTCATAATTTTGTCTACCGAAGAGAGTAACGTACCATTCCAATAATTTTCAACCCTAGCCCAAAGTCGCTCCACGGGGTTATATTTGCTATGATAAGGTGGGTAGTAGAGTAGGTGAATAGTTAGTCGGGTGATGCAGGCAAACTCCATCATGTGGTTGATAAAATGCGTGCGGGTGCTACCTACCGCCGGGCCATTGTCGAGATAGAGTTCCAAAGTGTGATAGTCAGTAAGTTGACCTTTGTGTAACTCATACCATCTCTCCAGATCGTCTACGGTAAAATCGCTGGTTTCGTGTGAGTTACCTAACACTACCGTGCTCTGACCACTTTCTGTCTTTAGGATACCTAGTGGCACTAAAACTGCCTGCCAATGCTGACTTTGTCAAGGGCTTGCACTGCTTGCCGAGTGCGGCAGTACCCTTCTCGGGACAGTTGACCGACCTTCACTTTATCTTTCACATCAATAGAAAGTTTTACTATCCCATCGATTTTGCGGTAGCGGGCAATATTATCAAAGATAGCGTCCGTTTGAATGATACGCTTTAGTGGAAGACTCTTACGCACTTTCTTAAGCGTATAGCCCAGACGGTTCAGAATGTTGTTTAACGTGTCCTGGCCAAAGTCAGTTGGGCAGCACCCTTTTTCAGCGACCAAGTAGTCCTTTACACTGGCCTCGCCGGGACGCCGGTCGGTGATTTTCAAGTAACCTTTCGTATCATTATGGCAGCGTTTGGCTTGGCTATTCACGGAGGCTACGGTCTCTATGTCGTCAATTAGGACAGGCATCAAGTCTTCTTTTTTTACGACCCTTGAACGTATGGGCACCTAAGCAACGAATGCCCGTAGCTCTTTCTCTCAAACCTAGTGTTACCATCTGACGGCTCACCGCTAAAGCACGTTCGGTCTTACGAGATAATCCGTCAAAATAGGTAATGGCCAACTCGGCGGCATAGGCCCGTCGTTTATGACCTGTTAGCTTCTGTAGTGCTAAATTAAAGCTCTCAATTACAGCAGGGGATAATGTATCCATTCCGCTAAGCTAACGATTATCCCTAAACTTTGGGTAGGTTTATTCTTCTGTCATCCCTAAAAGAAATGGGGTACACGGTTTGGTTGATGGTAAATTTACGGATAATTCACTAATCTGTACAATAGAAGGCTTTGTAGGAATTTATTCAGGGAGAATTGTAAACGAGAGTGAAGGAAAAGCTCAATTAGGAATTGTATGGAAAAAGAAAGTTATTGAAGAAATCCTTACAGGAAAGAAGCTTGGTAGTAATGGTTTTCAAAAAAGTATTTAAGAAAATGGATTAAGAATAATATGACGAATACGGAAGGAATGCTACGTGACGATGCATTAACCGATAAAGTAATTGTAGTAACCGGGGGCGGCACCGGATTAGGAAAATCCATGACGACCTACTTCCTTAAACTGGGGGCGAAAGTAGTAATCGCCAGCCGGAAGCAGGACGTGCTAGACCAAACGGCGAAAGAATTGGAAGAAGCTACCGGAGGTACGGTGCTACCGCTTGCTTGCGATGTGCGGAAGTACGAGGAGATAGAAGCAGTTTTAAAGAAAACGCTTGATAAGTTCGGGCAGGTTGACGGCTTAATCAACAACGCTGCCGGAAACTTTATTAGTCCGACTGAGCGACTTTCGCATCGAGCGTTTGATATTATAGTGGATATTGTGCTGAGAGGTACCTACAATTATACCTTAGCTTTCGGCAAGCACTGGATTGATCAGCAACGCCCCGGTACTATGCTCAACATTGTAACTACCTATGCCTGGACTGGTTCTGGCTACGTAGTTCCTTCGGCCTGCGGTAAAGCCGGAGTGCTAGCCCTAACCCGATCATTAGCGGTAGAGTGGGGAAAGTATAACATTCGCTCCAACGCCATTGCCCCCGGTCCATTCCCTACCGAAGGAGCCTGGAGCCGTTTGCTACCAGGTGACTTAGTAGAGAAGTTTGATCCGGCAAAAAATAACCCCCTGAAGCGAGTTGGTAATCATCAAGAGTTAGCCAACTTAGCGGCATATTTAATGTCTGATTACAGCAGTTTTGTGAACGGAGAAGTAATTACCATTGATGGCGGTGAATGGCTGCAAGGCGCGGGTGAATTTAATCACCTGGATGAAATTCCCTCTCAAATGTGGGATCAGCTGGAGAAAGCGCGGAAGAAGGGATAATGATAAGTGGATAACGATTGGTGAGGTATTCACTCATCATTAGTTATTATATTACTCATCGAGATTACTTCCCTAAACTAAAAATCTTCACTTGAGATTCTTTAATTGGATGAGAAAGCGTAACCTCAAAGCGACCGTTTTCCCACTCTTCAATCGTAATGAATTCGTCACTATCGCTGGTCTCGAACTCCCAGTAGTAGAAAAACGATTCGTTATCAGGTGATATATTTCCATCGGGGAAGTAAGATGCTTCAGCTGACACTTCGTAATAGTACGTTTTGCCTTCAAACTCAAACTCCCCATCGCCGTTTT
>CAKZPJ010000766.1 GCA_937138955.1 uncultured Flammeovirgaceae bacterium
AAAAAGGAAGACACTAAACGTTTATTCGTGATCCCAGGCAACCACGATTGGTACGATGGACTTACAAATTTTTTACGCTTGTTCTGTCAGAATCGGGCGATGGGAAGCTGGCTCACTGAGCAAAGACGAAGCTACTTCGCTATAAAACTTCCTAACTGCTGGTTAATTGGTCTGGACATTCAATTGAATGCTGATATTGACAAACCTCAGATTGATTACTTTACGAAAGTTGCCGAAAGCGAGTCCTTCAATAGCCAAACCAAAGTTATTATTTGCACGGCCGAGCCAGCGTGGGTCTACAAATCCTGGGACGATCATAATAAGTCGTATGATCGTATTCAGTTTTTTATTAATAAAGTACTCAAAGGAAAAGATTGTGATTATGCCGAAAAGAACCAAGATGTTCAGATTGCGACCATTCTTACCGGCGATTTGCACCACTATTCCCGGTACGAGGAAACCAGCAGTCAGACTGATAATATACAGCTAATTACCGCCGGTGGGGGAGGAGCTTTCGCTCATCCTACCCATTCGCTAAACAGCAAAATTGCCCTGAACGGCGGCTTCTCAGCTACGCTTAAAGAAGTGTTTCCCCGAGAAACCCAATCAAAAAATCTGTCCTGGCATAACCTACTATTTCCCTTTTACAGCCCTAGCATGACTTTGTTTCTAGGTTGTTTTCATCTAATTACTACCTGGTTTCTGCAATCATCTAAGTACGAGGGTGATACCTTTATGAAGCGAGTTAGTAGTCTGCAAATACAATTAGATAACTTGGGTGAGTATATTACGCTAGTTATTCAGCATATAAAGCACAGCCCATCAGTTATTCTACTCAACTTGTTGTTGCTGGTAGGTATTGTGTTGTTTACCGATACCAATACTGGGAGGAAGCAGTGGAATTACATTGCAGGAGTTATTCACGCAATTCTTCAGTTGGTTACATTTTACGTACTGGTCTGGCTGTTTTCGGTAATTAATATCAACTACTTTCAAATGCCGGTAGACTCACCCCAGCAGGTTATCACCTTCGTTGCTGAAATGGTAATTGGCGGAGGACTGATCAGTGCTTTTATCTTTGGGATTTATCTGCTAGTAAGTATTCTTCTGCTCAAAATTCATCCGACGGAAGCTTTCTCTTCTTTCCGCTGGGAAGGCTACAAAAACTTTCTGCGCATCCATATTTCCCAACGGGAAATAACCATTTATGCCATTGGCATCAGAAAAGTAGTCAGCGACTGGAAAAATGTCGGCTCACCGGACAAACCAAAGTTTAGTACTGACGACAAAATTGACTTTACGCTTATTGATCAACCAATCCGCCTCAAACTATGAAAAAACTATCCAAACCCTTCACCGAAATAAAAGCTAACTACGATGTTATTGTCATTGGCTCGGGCTACGGGGGCAGCATTGCCGCCTCAAGAATGTCACGTTGTGGAAAAAAGGTGTGCTTATTAGAAAAAGGGAAGGAGTTTTTGCCCAAAGAATTTCCCAGCACCCTGAAGGAGGTCTACAAGGAAGCCCAGTTCAATAAAGGCTCGATAGAATCAGGTTCAGAGAATGGGTTATATGAATTCGTGCTGGGCAACGAGATTTCGGTACTTAAAGGGTGTGGTTTGGGTGGAACTTCCCTAATTAATGCCAACGTGTCGATTGAGCCTGACCACCGAGTGATGGCTCACGAAAGCTGGCCCTCGGCACTACGTGATAATATGGATGAATTTCAGGGCGGGGTTGATCGGGCGCGCAGTATGCTACAGCCCAACCCGTACCCCGAAGGCAAGAACGGTTATCCGTCGCTAAAAAAGACGGAAGCATTGCGTAAGTCGGCAGAGTTTCTATCCGAAGAATTCAGATTGCTGGATATCAATGTGACTTTTGAAGATAAATTTCCCAATCACGTAGGCATTGATCAGCCCAAGTGCAAGAACTGTGGCGATTGTGTAACTGGATGCAACGTAGGTGCGAAGAACACCACCGCCATGAACTATCTCCCCGATGCGTATAATCACGGTGCTGAGATATTTGTTGAAGTGGGAGTTAAGTATCTAGAGAGAGACGAAGCCAATAACCGATGGCGAGTATACTATAATGCCCTCAACGTTGGTCGCGAAAAGTTTGATGCCCCGCCATTATTCGTTGAAGCACCGATGGTGGTTATTAGTGCTGGCTCATTAGGCAGCACCGAAATATTGCTAAGATCAGCTCAAAAAGGGTTAGAGCTTTCGCCTCAGTTGGGTAAAAAGTTTACTGGGAATGGTGATGTGCTAGGGTTTGGCTATAATAACGATATACCTATTCACGGTGTAGGACGAGGCGATAACCTGGAACCTAATGTGATCGATGAAGTGGGGCCGTGCATTACGGGTGTTATCGATATGAGGAAGCGCACGCCTTATGAAAACGGAATTACCCTAGAAGAGGGAAGTATTCCTGGCCCGATAAGCTCCCTGCTGGTTTCGGCCTTAGTATCGTTTTCCCGAATTATGGGCAAAAATACCGATAGAGGATTTAAAGATTTTTTCCAAGAGAAGTGGCGCGAGGTACTAAGTCTCTTTCACGGGCCTTATAAAGGAGCGGTAGATCATACTCAGATATATTTGGCCATGACCCACGATGATGGTAATGGAGTAATAGACCTCAGTGGCGAAGACGAAGTAGACATTAGCTGGAAAGGAGTGGGAAAACAGTCTATTTTTAAGAAAGTAAGCGGCGAATTAAGTGGTGCGACCGAAGCTTTGGGGGGAGTCTCTGTTCCCAACCCAACCTGGAGTAAGGCCCTGAATTATGATCTGGTAACCGTGCATCCGCTGGGAGGCTGCTCTATGGGAGAAGATGCCACCAGCGGAGTAGTTGATCATAAGGGCCAAGTATTTAAAGGAACATCAGGTAAAGATTTGTACGAAGGGCTTTACGTGATGGACGGAGCTATCTTCCCCCATCCGGTAGGTACCAATCCCTTGCTAACGATTAGTGCGCTGGCTGAGCGCAATTGCAAACTTATTGCTGATGAATTTGAACTGAACCTACCGTACGATCTTCCACCAATTGAGTCAATGAGTAACTACGGGAGTCCGCAACCCGGCGTTCAGTTTACGGAAACCATGCGTGGATACTGTTCACTAAACGAGCAAGATGATTACGGCGAAGGTTTTGAAAAGGGGAAGCAAGAAAACACACCTTTGGAGTTTACACTAACCGTGCGGACAGATGATATCGAAGCTTTTGTTCAGGATAAAGGCCATGAGGCTTTCATGGCCGGAACGATGCACGCCCCCACGCTGTCAGCGCACCCCCTGATGGCGCATAGCGGACGTTGCAACCTGTTTATAGCCGATGAAAATGACTCTAGCCGAAAGAAAATGGTTTACAATATTCATCTGCAAAGTCGGGAGGGAAAGAGCTTTTATTTTGAAGGGTTTAAAGATATACAAGACGATAAAGGCTTTGATGTCTGGAAAGATACCACTACGCTATTCGTCACTTTGTACGAAGGCGATGCTGCTGAAAAAGTAATAGGGAAAGGGCAATTACTGATTGAACTAAAAGACTTCAAAAAACAAATGTTCACCATGGACTCAGTAAATACCCATTCCAAACAGGAAAAGCTAGAATCCGTCTCAAAGTTC
>CAKZPJ010000767.1 GCA_937138955.1 uncultured Flammeovirgaceae bacterium
CCGAAGCTCTGCTTACCGAGGCATTATTCCAGTATTAAACCGCTTAGGCCAGCCTCTATCTAACTTCTTCGGTTATCAGGTAGAAGGGATATTCCAAAATCAAAATGAAGTAGATAATGCCCCTACCCAAGAGGGCGCGGCTCCCGGCCGGTTCCGCTTTGCCGATTTAGATGGTGATGGAGAAATTACCTTAGACGATCGAACCGACTTAGGAAACCCTATTCCTGACTTTACTGGTGGTTTAACAATCAAGCTAAACTACGGTGCGTTCGACATACAAACCTACATCTACGGTCAAGCGGGTAATGAGATCTATAATATCTCAAAATTATATTCTGATTTCTATCCGCTATTTCCCGGAGCCGCCATTAGCGATCGAGTGGTAAATACCTGGACACCGCAAAATACTGGTGCTGAAATTCCCATCTTTGAGGACGTTTCTAATTTCAGTACTAACACCCAATCGAACTCTTTTTATGTGGAAGATGGTTCTTACCTAAGAATGCAAAACATCACCTTAGGTTATAACCTTCCCGAAACTACCCTGGATAGTTGGGGAATTGAGAAATTAAGAGTGTTTGCTTCGGCCAATAATATTTTCACCATCACCGGTTACGAAGGTTTAGATCCTCAAGTAGGGGGTGGTGCCGATACCAACTTCGGTATTGACAACGGAAATATTCCTGTTACTCGGCAATGGGTATTGGGGGTAAATGTGATCTTTTAATAAATATTTAAGTTAACTTATATATGAAAATTACTAGAATAATTGCTTTGAGCTTGGTAGCCGTCATCTCGGTTACCGTAGCCTGTCAGGATTCATTCTTAGAAGTAGCCCCCGCGGGCTCACTTAGTCAAATAGAACTTTCATCCCAACAGGGATTAGAAGGTTCATTAATTGCTGCCTACGCTACGTTGCTAGGTCGGGCGGGATTTTACTCGGATGCCAGTAACTGGTTTTGGGGAAGCGTATTGGGTGGTGAAGCTAACAAGGGCAGTGACCCCGGTGATCAGTCTCAGGTAAATGAGATACAGCTTTACGCAGCTCAAACTAACAACTCTTCTATTGAGCAGAAGTACCGCGCTACTTACGAAGGAGTAGCCCGGACTAATGGTACATTAGCGTTAGTAGAACTTTCTGAAGTAGCTACTGAAGATGCTAAAACCAGAATCGCTGCTGAAGCCCGATTTCTACGAGGACATTACTACTTTGACTTGAAGCGCAATTTTGACGACGTACCGTTCGTAGACGAAACTTGGGATGAAATTACCCCTATTCAGAACAATCAGGATATTTGGCCAATGATTGAAATGGATTTTCAATTTGCTTTTGATAACCTACCGGAGGTACAATCGGCCCCAGGTCGAGCGAATAAGTGGGCTGCTGGTGCTTATCTGGCTAAAACGTATCTGTTTCAAGGTAAATACGCGGAAGCTAAAGCTATCTTTGATCAGGTAATTGCTAACGGAGTAACATCTACCGGCGAACCCTACGCTTTATTGCCAAACTACTCTGATTTGTTCCGTTCAACCAACGATAACAATAGTGAGTCAGTTTTTTCAGTGCAGGCGGCCGCAAATACAGGTACAGTAAACAATGCTAATCCAGCAATGGTACTTAACTTTCCGCACGGTTCCAGCGGACCTGAGCGACCTGGTGGTTGCTGCGGGTTTAATCAGCCTAGCTTTGACTTAGCCAATTCGTACCGTACCAATTCGGCTGGTTTGCCTCTGTTAGATGGTTCGTACAACAGCGATGCGAATGCGTTGGATACTGATTTCGGATTGTCAAGTTCCGATGCATTTGCTCCTGATGATGCACCTGTTGATCCTCGTCTTGATCATGCAGTTGGTCGCCGTGGTATTCCTTTCTTGGATTGGGGACCACACCCTGGTCGTGATTGGATTCGTAATCAGCCTAACGGCGGACCTTACTCTCCGAAGAAATTCATGTACTACAAAGAAGGTGAGGGTATTGAGAACGATGCAACCGATTGGACCCCTGGCTATACTGCGATCAACTACTATATTATTCGTTACGCGGATGTATTACTTATGGCTGCTGAAGCCGAAGCGGAACTAGGCAACTTAGGTGCTGCTTTAGAATTAGTAAATCAAGTTCGAGCTCGAGCACAAAACGATGTAGTATTGAATGAAGATGGTACTCCATCTGCTAACTATGTGGTTAATCTGTACCCATCGTTCGCTAGCCAAGAAGAAGCTATTGAAGCTATTCGGTTTGAGCGTAAGCTAGAACTCTCAGGAGAGGGACACCGCTTCTACGACTTAGTTCGCTGGGGCATTGCCGAACCTGTCTTAGACG
>CAKZPJ010000768.1 GCA_937138955.1 uncultured Flammeovirgaceae bacterium
CAAGAAACCCTACGTATATCATTACACTTTAATATCGATTCCACCCCTACCGAAACCATTGGTGAGGAATCAGATTTGAATTAAAAGACGTTCTCAATATGGCCGGACACAGTAAATGGGCGAATATAAAGCGACGGAAGGGTGCCCAAGATGCCAAACGGGGCAAAATATTTACCAAGCTTATTAAAGAAGTCACCGTATCGGCTAAAGAAGGTGGCCCCGACCCAGACGGAAACCCGCGGTTGCGTCTTGCCATTCAGAACGCTAAGGGTGCTAACATGCCCAAGGATACAATTGAGCGAGCAGTGAGCAAAGGTTCGGGTGCTGACGGTGCCGACTACCTGGAAGTAACCTACGAAGGCTACGCCTCGCACGGAGTGGCAGTATTTTTAGAGTGCACTACCGATAACCTCAACCGAACCGTGGCGAATGTGCGGTCGGCGTTTACTAAACACGGTGGTAGCTTAAGTAAAAATGGCTCGGTAGAATATTTGTTCGATCGTAAAGGAGTTTTTGTGTTTCCTCAACCGGAAAGCATGAGCGAAGACGAACTGATGCTAGAATTGATTGATGGCGGAGCGGAAGATGTAGCCTACGAAGAAGTCCTAGTGCAAGTTACCTGCGCGATGGAAGACTTCGGTTCACTCCAAGCTAAATTGGATGAATTATCCGTAGAACCAGAAAATGCCGAACTTCAGCGCATTCCCACCACCAGTGTAACCTTAGACGACGAAGCTTTGCTCAGCGTAATGAAACTCATCGATGTACTAGAAGATGACGACGATGTTGCCAAGGTATACCACAATGCTGATGTAACTGAAGAGCAGATGGAGCTAATTGGATAGTGTTATGGTTCTTATTGTCAGGGTTATTAAAGCATTTTTTCTGTATGTCTGCTGTATTCCTTGTTGTATTATATAGTTCTTCAGGGATAACGGACTAGCCAATTCATCATCTGCTACTATGAGTCTTTCTCGATCTCAAAGCCATTTTCTTTTAACTGTGCCTCAGTAAGCTCAATGATGTTCACATCCAAAGTTACCAATTCGAGAGGGGCGTCCAGTGAATCTGTTTCTAACGTGGCAATTTTTTCTAGTGTTTCTAGGCCTTTGAACACTTGGCCAAATACGGTATAATTTCCATCTAAGCGAGGGATTCCCTCCTTATCATGGACAATATAAAATTGACAGCCAGCAGATAGTTTTTCAGGATTACCATCCCTTCCCGCTCCAACTGCTCCGTAAACGTGTTTCAAATCTTCTTTGAACTCTGGGCTTAGCAGATAAGGGGAATCGCTAAATCCCTCGGGTGTATCGGGGCAACCTCCTTGGATGACAAAATCTTCTATTACCCGATTAAAACTCAAACTATCCCAATAGCTGGCACTGGCTAATTCTATGAAACTCGACTTATGCGTTGGGGTTTCGTCATATAACCACACTAGCATTTCTCCGTGGGTCGTAATTATTTGCCCAACTTTATGTTTAGATACTTCCTTTGGTGAGGCAGTACACGAAGCAATTATAATGATTATCGATGCTATTAAAGGTTTGGTCATCATCTTGATAATGGAGTTTGTTTAGTATTAGTCTAACGCCTAGTGTAGGCGTAAGCCGATGCGAAGCAAGGCTCATGCTTGCATAGTGTTAGCTCTCATTTCCCCTTTCCTGATCCAATAGGTTTTCTAGCTGAATCTTATTTTCTATCAAATGATCTTCTGCAATCTCCCATAAAATTTGAGGATCAATCGTATGATAGTCATGAATGGCAAAGTTCCTCAATCCGTACATTTGGCGCCACGGTAGTTCAAGATACTTATTCTTAATTGATTTTGGTATCTGATTGGCCGCTTCCCCGATAATCTCGTAATTTCTAGTTACCGCATCAATCACCATGTCATTTTGTAAAAAATCCTCGAGGCCATCTACTGTATTTAGATACTTTATGATCTTATCAATAGCCTCGATCATATCTTCTACTAAACGCTAGGTAGCCTCTATTTTTCATACGTACCGTACTTGCTATAAGATGGCTTGTTTCCACTGTTTCTTTAAGGCTCTTTCCGTTACCAAATCTACCTTTCTATCCAAAATAGATTCTAGGTAATCCTTCAAATCAAAGAACTTCCAACCGATTTTTCCGTCAAAGGTAACTAGGACGTCTATATCAGAATACTCCTGGTAATCGCCATTAGCAAATGATCCAAAATAGCCAATCCGATTAATTCCAAATTCATCTTGTAAATAGGGTTTTACCGCCCTAATTTTATTCTCTATTTCTTGGGGTGTATCCATACTTTAAAAATAGCAGTTTCTCCTTTCAATTCAATGAGGGCTAACAACCTGATAAACGCGACGGTGCATTTATTTATCATATGCCTATAGTGTTTCTAATTGATTTCCCTGCTAATAAAAGTGAAACCAAGTTTTAATTTAATTTATTCTTAGAATAACGTGATTATTCATTTTAAAGGAGTTAAACATTTACAGTCGTTTACTCCCAACTAGTTTCTTCTGACTATGCTAATGATAGCAGGTGAATATACGAAAATAGAAGTCGATTTCTGCTGCCAACACTAATGACCTTGGCATCACGAACTACCCCGGCAACTTCGGTTCTACCATCACCACTTCTTCTCGGTCAACTATAACTGCTCCCGGGGGTAGATTCTTGGACTTACGGACGTATTTTCGAGGAGTGACAATAACGGGACAGAGAGAATCACTCTTTCGTTTGGAGTAGTAGGCCGCAATTTGGGCGGCTTGCTCTACAATATAGGGCGGAGGCGGTTGGTTGCCCTGCTGTTTGATGATCACGTGAGAACCGGTTACATCCTTTGCATGTAACCACAGATCATCTTTGTGAGAGTAGTTACGAATCAGTTCATCGTTATTTTTAGCACTTTTGCCCACCCAAACTGTATAACCATCCAAGCCAAACACTCGGAAAGGAAAATTCTTTTCTTCTTCTGCCTTGGTATCCAGTAACTGATGTTCCTCGGCGTACTGCCGAATTTCGGTCAGATCATCTAGCGGTTCTAAGTATTCTAAATGAACTTCCGTTTCAAGTAACTGCGATTCTTTCTGCTCAATATTTTTACGGAGCTGGGCTATCTCTATTTTCTGATTCTTAGCCTTGCGGTAGTAACGCTCCGCATTTTTCTGAGGAGAAAGTTGACGGTTCAACTTAATGTTTACCGTTTGATTGTGATAAAAATCAAACAAGGCTACTTCGGTAACTCTTGCCGGAATCTGGTGCAGGTTCGCCATAATAATGTCGGCTATTTGCTGGTGCTGAAGGCCTTTTTCCAGTTTCTCTAAAGTGCGTTGATTCTTCCGAATGTACTGCTCGCTTTGTTTCTTTTGTTTCTCTAACTTCTGTAGAAGCTTTCCTTTCAGGCTATCGAGCCGAATGCGTTTAATTTTGCGAAGAAAAAAATCGTTTAGGGCAGGCATTGGTTCGGTAAACCGCGCTACTGTATTGCCCAGCGGAAGCAAACTCAGATGCAATTTGCCTTGCCACTCAATGACAAAGTATTGGTTAGGGTTTTCTAAAGTAGCGAGTACCGACTGTAAGAGTTTCCACTGTTCATCAGAAGATTTATCCTCATAGTTCTGTTGCTGTAGAAAACTTAGCGGAATCTTACCAAACGTGAAGTAAAGCTCACGAATATTTCCTTCGGCAGTATCAAACGCCGCACGGTCTGCGGTTAATGAACGATCTAGAGAAGAAATTTCCAACGAATAATCGTTTGCCAAACTACTACGGAAAATGTCAGTGACTTGGTTACTTTCGGTAAGCAGTAAATTAGCCCGATTGCCGTGCATTTTAAACAACAAACCCCGCCCACCGAAGTGTAACCAGAAACTACGTTCGTTAGTAAACTGCTGGATTTTAATCACTTCTTGATCTAAAAGCTCTGAAAACAAATCGACGCTATTGCGTTTAGCCCGATGAAATTGTACTGGAAATTGTAAACAGCAAAAATAAGCAGCAAAGTGAACTTTGATAAAAAGCTCTTGCTGATCGTCAGTATTGTAGAAACCCAGAATCAGTTCGTCTTTATTCTGACTAAAGCAAGCACCTAACTTCATCCCTAGCAACTGAGGACGTAGCGTATCAGTAAGCTGACGTAAGAAATAGTAATTATGGTGCATAAGTGGGTAGTTGCTCTCTAGTTCAATTGCTGATTTCTATCGGAAGACGGAAAGTATCAATATGATAGTATGTACTACGAATCTTTCTTTCATCCTCTGTCCTTCAGTTCCACATCTCATATTTTCATTGGTCAATATGCCTAATAAGACGAGCAAGCAGTTGACTACTCAATAGGTCGGTATCAAACCAATTAACTTCAGGATCATTACGAAACCAGGTCCATTGCCGTTTGGCGTAGCGTCGGCTGTTACGTTTAATTAGGCGAATAGCTTCGTCTTGCCCGTATTGTCCCGTAAAGTACGGAAACCATTCTTGGTAGCCTACCGTATGTAGCGCATTCATATGCTGATAGTTAAGAAGAGCCTTAGCTTCCGCTTCCAATCCGGCTTCTATCATCTGATCAACCCGCAAATTAATCCGTTGGTAAAGCGCATTTCGATCCATCGTAATCCCAATTTTAATGATCTGAAATGGGCGAGAATTAGTGCGTTTTTGCTTCTTCCTAAATTCAGAAAAAGGCCTCCCTGAACTATGATACACTTCCAAAGCTCGCAGTATCCGGCGGTGATTTTGTCGATCCACTTGTTGGTGATACGTTGGGTCAACTCGCTGCAATTCTTCCAATAAGAAGCTTAGCCCATTTGCTTCATATTGTTTCTGCCAGTGATTACGGCATTCGTCAGAAATATCGGGCATGGCATCTATTCCTTCACAAAGTGCTTTCACATATAAGCCCGAACCACCGGTAGCAATCACCAACGGGTATTTTTGAAATAGCTCTTCGGTGATTGATAAAGCATCTTGCTCGAACTGTTTTACATCGTAGGCTTGCGTGATTGACAAACTATCTACCAAATGATGAGGAACTTGAGCTAATTCGTTGGGCTTAGGTTTGGCTGTTCCTATAGTCATCTCCCGATAAAACTGTCGAGAGTCGGTAGAAATAACCTCGGTATGGTAGTGCTGAGCTAACTGAATACATACTTCCGTTTTTCCTACGGCAGTGGGTCCTACGACCATAATAAGCGTTGGTTGGGCCATACCAGCATTACGGAAAATACCCAGCTTTGGATTTATACTCGCTTATTCCGTAAATTGGAAAAATCCATAAATTCTCTATGGCCAGTATTAAGAAACCATCATCACTAGAACAAGAGAACCAGCAACTAAAAGCAGAAATTGCCCGAATGCAGGGTGAGGTACAGACTGCCAAAGTCTCGTTGAATCATTTGCAAGAGTCGCTACTGCACTCCGAGTTGTTGGTCGTTTCCACCGATCAAGCGGGTGAGGTTACTTATTGCAACCACGCTTTCGCTGGAGCAGTAGGCAGGGCATTGGATCAGGTAAGAGGGCAAAATTTGTTCAATGAGCTAGAACCTTTAAGAGGAAAGAGAATTACCATTAGTCAGTTTATTGAACTGACCAAAAACCGGAAAGAAACTAGCCGCATTAAGCAGTTCATCCGCACCTCCTCCGGCCATAAGCTAACGATTAACCTTCAGAGCATTATTCTTCATCAAGAAGGGAGGCAGGGGCTCACTATTATTGCGGAGGATATTACCCAGCACAAACAGGTTCGAAAAAAGCTACAGCAAAGCAATAGGCAGTTAGCCGAACTCTACAACCGAGCGTACGATCTCATTGTAGTAGCCGACGAAGAAGGGATGATTTCGATGGCGAATAAGGCTTTTCATGTTAAGCTAAAGTATCGAAACGCCGATATTGAGAAGTTGTCTCTATTCGATATTGTAGCAACTTCTTACCGAGAACAATTCATTGCCCTCTGGAAACGAACCTTAGCCCAAAAACAGTCAGATAGTTTTCGGCTGGCATTTGCCTCCAGCCAAAATGAGGTTATTCATGTTTCTGGCACATTAACCGCTAGTTTGCAAGACAGAAAAATGAAGGTGCGCGGTGTTTTTCAAGATATTAGCGATCAGGTGCGGGCTGATCAGGCTCGAGGTTTATACTACAGTATCACGAATTTAGTGCTGCAAAGTCCCAATTTGGATAATCTGTACCCGAACATTCATCGGGAGCTGGATAAAACCATAGCCACTGAAGATTTAGCCATTGCTACCTCGCGAGAGGATCAGTTAAACTTCGTCTACGAAAAAAGCCAAGATGCTGAGCGTTATAACAACGAAGATCAACATGAAGCTCTTAGGGCACTTTGTCACTATACAATACTTGTAGATCACCCACTATTCTTACATCAAGATGATATTTATGAACTACAGCGGTCAGAAAAGATACCAGACGCTCCGGTAGTACCAAAAACCTGGATCGGTATTCCGCTCAAAATTCGGGGTACGTTAGTGGGCATACTCGCTTTGCAAAATTTTGACCAAGGTGATCAGGTAGGAATTAATGATTTTGAACTTCTTGATTTTGTTTCTGGTCAAATTGCGCTGATTGTGGAGCGAAAGCGGAGCGAAGAAGCCCTGCGAGATTATACGGGTCAATTAAAAGCTATTCTTGAGAGTAGTACGCATCTTATTTGGTCAGTAGACCAAGATTTACGTCTCACTACCTTTAACCATAATTTTAAGACCACATTTCGTTCTCACTATGGCGTAGAACCAATATTAGGCGAGGTGTACAACCTGTTAGATGAAAAAACAACGGAACAATACCTCACCCAGTGGAAGGATAAATACTTGCAAGTATTTGAGGGAGATATCGCTCATTTCGTATCTAAAATGAGGTTCGGCAAAGATGTCGTTGTCTGGAAATCCGTTTACCTGAACCCGATTTACCGAGAGGATGGAAGCATTCGTGAGATATCGGGTATTGCACACGATATTACTCAGCGTCTTCAGTCAGAGCAAGCACTAACCGAAAGTGAAGAAAAATTCAGAACCATATTCGAGTCATTCCAAGATATCTATTTTCGGTGCCGCTTAGATGGAACCATTACGATGGTGAGTCCATCTGTACAGGAGCTTGCTGACTATGCGGTAGACGAGGTGGAAGGTCGGGACATAACCAACTACTATTTGTACGACAAGAAAACGAAGAATCTTATTCGCCAACTAGTGAAAAACAAGCGGGTTCGGAATTTCGAGGCCACGGTTATCAGTAAATCAGGCAAATTAATTCCTTGTATTTGTAATGTGCGACTGGTTGGTAATTTATCGGGCAAAACCACTGAGATAGAAGGGGTACTCCGCGACATAACCCAACTTAAAGAGACTACCCGTGCGTTGCAGAAGGCAAAGGATGTGGCTGAGCAGTCACTAAAAGCAAAAGAGGCTTTTTTGGCAAATATGAGCCACGAAATTCGTACTCCTATGAATGGCGTAATTAGTATGGTGGATATGCTAGCTGATACTCGCTTAAATGAAGAGCAGTCAGATTATGTGCAGACTATCAAGTATTCTTCGGAGACATTGCTCACCATTCTGAACGATATTCTGGATTTATCCAAAATAGAAGCTGGCAAAATGCAGTTATATTTAGTGGCTCTACCACTGGAAGGAATACTAGAGAAAAATCATAACCTTTTTGCTCAGCAGGCAACCTCTAAAAACCTTCGGTTTGAGTATCAGCTTGAAGCAGGGTTGCCTGAGTATTTCTGGGTAGACGAAACTAGGCTGTTGCAGATACTATCTAACCTTACTTCCAACGCTATTAAATTTACTGAGAGCGGACAAGTGATCATTCGGGTAGAAGAGGTTATCGCTGAAAGTGAAAATTTGGACATAGCTAATAAACACACCATTAAAATTTCAGTACAAGACTCAGGTATTGGAATATCTCAAAAAGATCAAGATGAGTTATTTGAGAGCTTTAACCAAGTAGATCCCTCTACCTCAAAGAAGTACAAAGGTACTGGGTTGGGCTTATCAATTGCCCGTCAGCTCACTAGTTTAATGCAAGGTGATATAGGAGTGTATTCCGAACCCATGCAAGGGAGTACTTTCTGGTTTACTTTTGTAGCCAGAGCTGCTCACCCCGATGAGATTCAGCAAACTTCATCTGAAACTGCCGCCATTCATTTTACAGATAATGTACCACAAATTTTAGTCGTTGACGATAATGCTATCAATCGTAAAGTGGTTTACCAGATGCTTAAGAAAAGTGGTTGTGAAGTAGCTCTTGCCAGTAGTGGTGAAGAGGCGATTAGCGTAGTACAACAGCAAACATTTGATATTATTTATATGGATATTCAGATGCCTGGAATGGATGGTATTGAAGCTACTCGCCGTATTCGGTCTATGAGCCTTCCCAACATCCCTCCAATTGTGGCACTTACAGCTTACTCCTTACCCGGCGATAAAGAGAAGTTTATGGAAGCTGGTATGGACGATTATCTAGCGAAGCCTATCCGAAAAAATATTATTACCAAAACCGCAGACTTACTCGGACTGGGTGAAGAAGGCGGGGCATCTGTTGCTACCGAAGATGAGGCGAATAGCGTTTCGCAACAGTTAATCAATTGGGATACATTGAAAATGCTGGAAAAATACGGTGGTAAAGAACTCGTAGTAGAAAGTTTACAAGAGTTTGAAATGGAAGCGAAAGAATTATTGGCGGATGCAGCTGATGGGATAGAAAACCGCGATTATCAGCAAATTTTATCTAAATTGCACACATTAAAGGGTAATGCTGGTACTTTAGGTTTGGAAAGTATTGCGCATTATGCTAAACTCATAGAATCAAACATAAAAGAAAATAAACATAACAACCTTCATCAGGATTTTAAAAGCCTTACTCGGGAATTTGCCCGATTCCAAGACAGTTACAACAAATAACCTATCTATCAACCAGAAAAATTAAGATCATGGCCCATAAAAAGCAAGTGCTCGTAGCCGAAGATAGTTCGGTAATACAGAACCTCACTAAGAAAGTTCTTCAGTTTCAAAATTACGATATTGAATCGGCCCGCGATGGGCAACAAGTGCTGGATATGCTGAAGCAGAAAAATTACGATATCATTTTGATGGATATTAATATGCCCAAGATGAATGGCATGGAATGCAGCAAGCAAATCCGCAGCATGGATGATGACGAGAAATCGCAGGTGCCAATTATTGCTATTTCCGGTAATGCTAGCAATTATACTGAAGAAGATTTCGAAAAAGCAGGTATGGATGAATACATTCCCAAACCTATCAACTTCGACCATCTAGTAGAGGTAGTAAAAAAACATACTGAGCAATAGAAAGGCGCTTGGTGCGGAGAGCATTTGATGAATAATGAGTGGTAATTAATGAATAATGACGAACTGCCTATATCAATCATTATTCATCAACGGTCGCTGTGCGTCATTATTAACACCGTGGACGATGGACTCTCGACTATAAGCTAAAAATAATGCAAATAAAATATACTCCTCATTATCTTCGCAAACTGGAAGATTTGCTGAATGATTCTGGATATGTGTTGCGTTACGAGAAAGGAAACTTTAAATCGGGCTATTGTATCCTGCGCGATACTTGTCTGGTGATTGTCAATAAATACTACACATTAGAGGGGAAGATTAACTGCTTACTGGAAATTGTTCGGCAGTTGGATGTTGATCCGGAAAAGCTATCACCTAAGCAACAAAAGCTGTTGATCGAACTGCTCGAAATTCCTGATACTGTTTGAAAGTAACATTCTTAGGCACAGGTACCTCACAAGGAGTTCCAGTCATTGGCTGCAACTGTCCGGTATGCACGTCCGTAGATTTTCGCGATAAGCGCCTTCGTACTTCCGTTCACCTTCAGGTAGCTGATAAAAGTATCATCATTGATTCGGGACCAGATTTCCGTCAGCAAGTACTGGCCAATCGTATTCACCGTCTGGATGCTCTGGTATTTACTCACGAGCACAAAGATCACACCGCGGGTATGGACGATGTGCGTAGCTTCAATTTCTTGCAGCAGCGATCGATGCCCGTTTACGCTCACCCGCGGGTACAGGAAAGCCTGAAGCGAGAGTTTTCTTACGTTTTCGCTGAAAAGAAATATCCGGGAGTACCCCAAATAGATTTACACTCAATCAGCTTAGATAAATTTCAGGTGGTTGGTGTTCCCTTCCAACCGATTGAAGTACTACACTACAAACTCCCGGTACTAGGGTTTCGCGTACATGACTTTACCTATATTACCGACGCTAAAACCATTACTGAAGCAGAAAAGGATAAAATTATAGGAAGTAAAGTGTTAGTAGTCAATGCACTGCAAAGGCAGAAACACATCTCTCACTTCACGCTAGAAGAAGCCTTAGCGATAGTTGAAGAACTGCGACCGGAACAAGCCTACTTTACTCACCTAAGCCATCGGATGGGAACCCACCGCGATGTTGAAAAAGAGCTGCCCAACAATGTAAAGATAGCTTATGATGGATTAACCGTTGAGGTGTAACACTACAGTCACATATTCTAATGCTTAAAATGGTACCATTTTAAGCATTAGAATACCCTAAAATAAGAGCAACTTTTAAAACTAATCACACTTTTATGAGTACAAAATACTTTTAATAAGTATATTTGAATCTCTAAATCAGATTATTTTCTTTGCTACTTCGTTCTTTATAAAGAATAGGTTTTCTAATATTGAAAATGTTTAGCTACATAAGTGCGATAATAGAATATACTTATTCAATCATTCTCTCACACAATAACTCATTTTAATGGCAAACAAAACCGCAACGTACAACGAAGATAGTATCCGTTCCTTAGACTGGCGCGAGCATATCCGCTTGCGGCCCGGTATGTACATTGGTAAGCTGGGCGACGGTTCTTCGGCAGATGATGGTATTTATGTGCTTCTGAAGGAAGTAATTGACAATAGTATTGACGAGTACGTAATGGGGTTTGGTAAAACCATTGAAATCAGTATTACCGATCATCAAGTAGAGGTGCGGGACTACGGACGGGGCATTCCGCTCGGAAAAGTGGTAGACTGTGTTTCTAAAATTAATACCGGTGGTAAATACGATTCGGCTGCATTCCAAAAATCCGTAGGGCTGAACGGAGTAGGAACTAAAGCAGTAAACGCGCTTTCTAACTACTTTAAAGTACAGTCGTTCCGAGATGGAAAAACTAAGCTGGCCGAGTTTGACCGGGGCGATGTAATTAAAGATGCCCGTATTGGTAAATCTGATCAGAAAAACGGAACTTCTATCGTCTTTGAACCCGACGGAAAAGTATTTAAAAACTTCCACTTTCGTCCGCAGTACATTGAAAATCAAATCTGGAACTACGCTTTTCTCAATGCAGGACTTACCATCGTTTTTAATGGAAAGAAGTTTCGTTCAGAAAATGGCTTAAAAGACTTACTGGAAAAGAAAACGAAAGAAGAAAGTCTGCGCTATCCGATTATACATCTTCAGGGTGATGATATTGAGATTGCTCTTTCTCACTCCGATCAGTACGGCGAAGAATATTACTCATTTGTCAACGGACAATATACCACCCAGGGTGGAACCCACCTGCAAGCTTTCCGCGAAGCCATCGTGGAAACAGTGCGAAAGCATTATAACAAACAGTACGATGTGCAGGACATTCGCAATGGAATTGTGGCGGCGGTTTCGGTACGAGTGCAAGAACCAGTGTTTGAGTCGCAAACAAAAACGAAGCTAGGTTCGCTTAACGTAGCCCCCAAAGGTCCTTCTATGCGGCAGTTTGTGGGCGATTTTATTAAACAACGGCTGGATAATTTCTTGCACCGTAATAAGCCCGTAGCTGAGGCACTGGAGAAGCGAATTAAGCAATCGGAACGAGAGCGCAAGGAAATTGCCGGAATTAAGAAATTGGCGAACGAGCGGGCTAAAAAAGCGAACCTGCACAACAAAAAACTACGCGATTGCCGCATCCATCTGGACGATAAGCATAACGGTAAAGGCGAAGATCGTCGGCAGGATACAATGGTATTTATCACTGAGGGTGATTCAGCCAGCGGTTCCATTACTAAAGCTCGCGACGTACAAACTCAGGCCGTTTTCAGCTTGAGAGGAAAACCGCTCAACTGCTTTTCGCTAACGAAGAAGGTAGTGTACGAAAACGAAGAGTTTAACCTGCTTCAGCACGCGCTCAATATTGAAGATGGGCTAGATGGTCTGCGCTACCAAAAAATTATTGTGGCTACTGACGCTGATGTGGACGGGCTGCATATACGATTACTACTGCTTACTTTCTTTCTGCAATTCTTCCCGGACTTAGTACGGCAGGGACACGTTTTTATTTTGGATACTCCGCTTTTTCGTGTTCGGAATAAAAAGGAAACCATCTACTGCTACAATGAGCAAGAAAAGCAGCGAGCTATTGATAAATTGGGTGGCAAGCCCGAAATAACCCGTTTCAAAGGTTTAGGTGAGATTTCTCCCGATGAATTTGGGCAATTTATTGGTGAAGACATTCGGCTAGAACCTGTATTGCTAGATGATGAAACCAACACGAAAAAGCTACTAACGTTCTATATGGGGAAGAACACTTCCAATCGCCAAGAATTTATCATTGACAGACTACGGGTAGAAAAGGATTTGGTAGAAGAAGCCGTATAACAATGTGTAATGAACAGTTAGCAATGAATAAAGGGATATGGTCAATACCTAAACATTAACTCCAATAATAATCAGCAATTAAACAACTGAACAAAAAACTCATTATGAGTGAATTGAAAGAAGACAGTGGGTTAGAAAATTTAGAAAGTTTGGATCAGATGTACGAGGATTATTTCCTCGACTACGCATCTTATGTAATATTGGAAAGAGCCGTTCCGGCGGTAGAAGATGGGTTAAAACCAGTGCAGCGCCGTATCTTGCATGCGCTCAAAGAAATGGACGATGGGCGCTTTCATAAAGTAGCCAACGTAATTGGGCAAACCATGCAATTCCACCCTCACGGCGATGCTTCTATTGGTGACGCAATGGTAGGGTTAGGGCAGAAGAATTTATTATTAGACATCCAAGGGAATTGGGGCGATATTCGTACCGGAGACCGAGCCGCGGCGGCTCGTTATATCGAGACTCGCCTCTCCAAATTTGCGCTAGATATAGTTTTTAATCCACAAACCACCAATTGGCAACTATCTTACGATGGTCGCAAGCGAGAACCTATCACCTTTCCCATGAAATTCCCTTTGCTACTGGCTCAGGGAGTAGAGGGCATTGCGGTTGGGCTATCTACCCGGATTCTGCCGCATAATTTCGTAGAGCTTATCCAGGGTTGCATTGATACTGTCCGTAATAAAAAAGTCAATCTGTTTCCTGATTTCGCCACGGGCGGAACGATTGACGTAACAGACTACAATCAGGGTAAGCGGGGCGGAAAAGTGCGGGTGCGAGCCACCATGGAAGAGTACGATAAGAAAACTCTGGTAATTCGAGATATTCCTTTTGGGACTACCACCAACAGCCTGATTGATTCCATTATCAAAGCCAACGATAAGGGAAAAATTAAGGTTAAAAAGGTAGTAGATAATACCGCTAAAGAAGTAGAGATACTGGTGCAACTGGCCTCGGGGCAATCGCCGGAAATTACGAAAGATGCTCTTTATAAGTTTACCGATTGTGAAGTTTCTATTTCGCCCAATGCCTGCATTATTGTTGATGATAAGCCGCGCTTTGTTACGGTTAATGAGCTACTTGCACAGTCTACTGAGCAAACGGTTGAGTTGCTTCGGAAGGAACTACAGATTAAAGAAGGAGAACTGCTAGAAAAAATTCTGTTCGCCTCGCTGGAAAAAATATTTATTGAAAATCGTATTTACCGCGATATTGAGGAGGCTGAAACCTGGGAAGAAGTTCTCAGCCGGATTGATAAAGGGCTTGACCCATTCAAGAAGCAGTTTTACCGAGAAATTACCGAAGATGATTTAGTACGACTGACCGAAATAAAAATTAAGCGAATTTCTAAGTACGATAGCTTTAAGGCTGACGAAATGATGAAGCGCTTACAAGATGATCTAGCTCAAACTCGGCACCATCTAGAGCATATCAAAGAGTACGCCATTGCTTACTATAAAAAGCTACTGGATAAATATGGAAAAGGCCGGGAGCGAAAGACCGAAATCAAAACGTTTGATACGATTGATGCCAATATTGTTGCGGCTAACAACGAGAAGCTGTACGTCAATTATAAAGATGGCTTTATCGGTTATGGTCTTAAAAAAGGCGACGATGTAGAAATGGTGACCGAATGTTCGGATATTGACGATATTATCGTATTCCGACAAGATGGAAAGTGTGTGGTTACCCGAATTTCTGATAAAGTATTTGTTGGAAAAAACATTCTTCATGCCGATGTATTTCGTAAAAATGATGAACGGCGAGTCTATAACCTTGTATACCTCGATGGAACTAGCGGTCGCTCTATGATTAAGCGATTCCAGGTACTCGCGGTCACTCGTGATAAAGAATACGATATGACTAAAGGCAGTAAGGGTTCAAAAGTACTGTACTTTACAGCGAACCCTAACGCCGAAGCCGAAGTAATTACTGTAAATTTATCGGCTCGGGCTCGGGCTAAAATCAAAAAGTTTGATTATGATTTCGCTACGCTGGATATTAAGGGGCGAGGAGCTAACGGCAATATCTTAACCAAGTACCCGATACGAAAGATAGAAAAAACGGCGGACGGTGAATCTACATTAGGCGGTATTGAAATCTGGTACGACGATGTTGTAGGTACCTTAAACACTGACGGGCGAGGGCGCTACCTAGGCACTTTTGAGGGAGATGATAAGTTAATGGCGATCTTCAAAGATGGCTCTTACGAACTGAAGAATTACGAACTCACGAATAAGTTCGATCCCAACCAAACGATCTTGCTAGCGAGGTTTGATGAAAAGAAACCAATATCAGCGGTGTACTACGATGGTAACTCTAAACAGTACTACGTAAAACGCTTTCTGGTAGAAACCACCACACCTGACCGCCGGTTCTCATTTATTACCGATGCCCGAAGCTCCAAGCTATTGGTAGCCTCAACCGAACGCCAGCCCCAGATTGACTTGACTTTTGTTCGAGAGGGAAGCCGTAAACATGAGCACCAAACCTTTGATCTGGATGTGCTGGTTGATGTAAAGGGTTGGCGAGCTTTAGGCAACCGCTTATCGAAGCACAAAGTGAAAGATGTAAAACTACTGGCTACTCAAACCACGGCTACTCCCGAGAAAAGTGACGAAGATGAATCCCCTTCCTCCGAAAAGAAGGAACAATATAAAACAACGGGTGACGAAGTTGTGTGGGACTTAAAAGCTAAGAAAAATGGTCAGGCGAAGTTATTTTAATGTAATTTTAACAGATTATTTCGTTAGTGGGAATGGTATAGTGGCCTCCTTTTATCAGAAGAAATCAAGAGCAGCACTCACATAGTCTCTATTTTTTGAACTAAACTAACCAAAATGAAACGAACTATCGGTATTATACTTACTCTAATAGGTGCAGTTAGCACGACTGTTACCGGAATGCAAGCATTAGAAGACTCAGATAGTTTTAGTGTGCTTGGCTTGGATGTAGTAGTGAGCCAAGCTAATTATACCCCGCTCATAATTAGCGTTATTGTGCTAATGATCGGAATAGTCCTTTGGGCTGGTTCACGCCGAAGCTAGTAGGAAAGAAGTGATTTTTCTAGTTCTACTACTAGTTAGTAACTCTTATCAAAACGGTACTTTTTTGACCGTGAGTACTTTATACCTCGTGTGAACTCACTGCGAATAGAACAAAACAATAGCTACCTAATCCCCCTTAATTTGCTAACCAAATTATTTGTGCCACGTGGTTATTTTTTTTGCTATGTTCTCCACGATGATTGCATTAGTGAAATCTAAATTATTTCCTTTATTTAGATAGTTCTACCGGATCATCCACTAGTTAGCTGTTCGGAACTGAAG
>CAKZPJ010000769.1 GCA_937138955.1 uncultured Flammeovirgaceae bacterium
TTCCACCCAACTAATTGGCTGATAGTGCTTACCATTCGGATGGATAACCATTGGTTTGGTGATCCGCCCGCTTTTTCCTAATTCGTAGTCAGTAAGTTGAAGCAGTTCTGCTACCGAAAGTTTCCGAAAAAAAGCTGCATCGGCCTGGGCAACCGTTGCCTCCTCAGCTACTGCTTTTGCCCCATTCTCACAGAACTCCACTACCGATCGATGATCATCAGGATCAGGCCAGGCACAACCGGGACAATCAAAGCCGTCAAACTGATTGATCTTGGTCATTAGCTTAGTTCCTTCTATTACTCCTACCTCACCGTACACATGTTTAGCGGAACTTAATACCGCAGGAACACCGGCGGCTATTTTTTTACGTTGGCTCAATTCAATTTTAGAAGAAAGTGCTTCGGGTTGATTGGTATTGTTATCAGACTTATTAGACATGTGAAATTAGATTGAAGTAGTAGGTTGAGTGAGTAGCACTCGTTGGTGCCCGTGATAAATATTAAATCGCTGGTTACGGACGAACCCTATCAACCCCAAATTATACTGTTGGGCTAATTGCACGGCCAGCCCCGAAGGCGCACCGACAGCAGCTAATAGCGGAACCCGCGCCATCAACGTTTTTTGCACTAGTTCAAAACTGATTCGTCCACTTAAAAGAATGAACGTTGAAGTAGGAATTACTTCTGACTGACTCAACATTGCACCAATAAGTTTATCTAAAGCATTGTGCCGCCCTATATCTTCTCGCCACAGTAGTAGTTCACCTGCCTGAGAAAATAAGCCTGCGGCGTGTAATCCTCCAGTATACTCAAAAATCAATTGTGCCTCCCGCAGTTTGGTTGGGGCTTGGTGAATAACTTCCTGGCTTACCGAGAAATCAGAAATAGTTAATGTAGAACAAACTGTTTGAACTGCATCAATGGATGTTTTTCCGCAAACCCCACAGCTGGAGGTGGTGTAAAAATGTCGCTGTAGTTTCTGCCAGTCAATTGGGATATCAGAAGCAAGAGATACCCGCACTACATTTTCAATTTCGTTAGCTGATTGGGCACTTTGGCAATAACGAATGCCAAGTATATCGTCTATACTCTGAATAATTCCTTCAGTCAATAAGAACCCTAACGCTAGTTCAAAATCATGCCCCGGCGTTCGCATGGTGATGGATAGGTCACGAAGTTCCCGTTGATAGGCAGCCCCGAATTCTAGCCGAATAGCCAGCGGTTCTTCTACCGCCACTAAATCGGCTACTCGCTGGGCACGATCATTAACCTTTAAAACTTTTACTGACTGTACACCGCTATTGTTCATTGCGATTCTAAGAAAAGGATCTACTGATTGTTGTTATCTATTCAAGGTACCACTTTTCTCAGAATACCAAAACGCTACTTCACATAATGAAACTTTAAGTAGCAGTAGGTTTTGAGATAGAAATACTGGCGAGGTTTTTACGATAAATCCTAAAACAAAAAAAGCTAACCTGTATCAGATTAGCTTTTCAATATACCAGGAGCAAAACTATTACTCGCTTTTATTTTATCTGCTCAAACCGCTCACTATAAACAGCTATCAAGCTATCGTATATATGGAAAACTATTGACTCAAGAGTATCCAAAACGTGATTTTTAAAATACTTAAAGAGACGTTGAATTGAGATATTAAACACACCAAGCAATGGGAATGTCTTTGAACCGAGTGGTGTACTGAGGTGATAGAAAGTTCTGTTGCATTCGCCACGAGGCGGTTTCTTTGGTGCTCATCATGGCTCCTAACTGTACCTTATCGCGACCGTAGCGGTCATTCAGCGTATCAACTACTTGCATTAGTTGTAGACCTTTTTCTGCAGGTGTTTGCCCCCCGGATGTATGCCCAAGTGTGCCCGGTTCAAATAAGCTGAGTTGGTGGGCATTCTCAGGTACTAAGCCCGATACAATAACCCCGCACTTCTGATAGTGGTAACCCGGCTGAAAGATACGTTCCAACGCTTGCAGGGCGTAGCGGATTAGTAACCGGCTATCGTTACTAGAAACAGGTAGTGTCCAGGTAAAGCTATTCGCGTACTGCTGCTCAGGGCAGTGCTTGTTTGTCTGCACGAACACCTGAACATAGTTAGCGGCACTACCCTGGGCACGTAGCTTTTGGGCACAACGATTAGCATGAGTAGCAATTGCTTCACGTAGGGGAGGCAAATCAGTTTGCACCTGTTGGAAGCTTCGGCTAGTGCAAATGTTTTTCTTAGGTTTACTAATCTGTTCTAACGGAAGGCACGGTCGGCCGTGCAACTCATGCCATAACCGCAGCCCCACCACGGTCATCTGTTGCTGCACAAAAGATTCAGGGCAACGATATAGGTCTAAGGCCGTATTCACGTTGTACTTGCCCAGTTTTTTAGCATACCGTCGTCCAATGCCCCACAGGTCAGATACAGCAATCAGGGCCAGCATAGATTCTATCTGTTGAGGGTGATCCAGTACGTAGATACCGCCGTGCGTTAGACTCTTCTTTGCAATACGATTAGCAATCTTCGCTAAGGTTTTGGTACGGGCAATGCCCAAGCCGGTAGGAATGCCCGTATGTTGCCCTACTTTAGTCCTAACTTCTTGCCCCGTATCAGCGGCATTACGGCGGTGCGCCGTATCAAAATCCAAAAACTGCTCATCAATAGAGTATACTTCTACCTCAGGCACTATCGCCCTGACGGTTTCTACCACGCGCGATGACATATCACCGTATAGGGCATAGTTTGATGAGTACACCGCAATATCTTCTACTTTAGTGAGGGCACGAATCTGAAAGAAGGGCACTCCCATCTCAATACCTAAGGCTTTTGCTTCATTGCTACGGGCAATTACGCAACCATCTTGATTACTAAGAACCACAACGGACTTTTTAGCAATAGTAGGATCAAAAACGCGCTCGCAGGAAACGTAGAAGTTATTACAGTCTAATAAGCCAATCATCGGACAAAATCATTTAAGTAAGTCTCGTACTGCGTAACAGACTACTCCCCAGATCGTCGCACTTTCATCTTGAAGGGGCAAATCAGGATAATCTGGATTCTCGGCAACCAATACTGCTCGTTTGCCAAATCGATCTTGATGGAACCGAAGCCTTTTGACCGTGAACTCACTGTGTAACGCCGCAATCACAATAGTCCCCTCTTTAGGCTTTAGACTACGGTCAACGACTAATAGATCGCCATCGTAAATACCTGCTCCAATCATACTCTCTCCTCGAGCCCGAATTAAATAGGTGCTACTGGGGTGTTGAATCAGTTCTTCGTTCAGGTCAATCTTTTTTTCTTGGTAGTCACTGGCGGGGGAGGGGAAACCCGCTGATACTGTATCGCTGTAAAGGGGCAAGCGATAGTGCGTAGTTGCAATAGGGCGGTATATTTTCTTCATAAAATCGGTAGAGTCTGGTTTGGTAATAAAGAATCCAATAAACGAAAAAAATCTTAAATTAAGTATAATAATCTTAAATTAAGAATTTTTTCTTACAGGGTTCCTCTGCTGATCCTTAGATCAACGAAATGTGATTTGGATTGTAAGTGACTACTATTTAAGACTCAGATAAAGGGAATTACGACTGTACCCTGTCTGATGTATCATGTAGAAGGTAATGTTCTAAATCGCGCTAAATAAAGCTCCTGTAAAAAATTTGCCGCACGTTCTGCCCCAAACGAAAATAAAAAACCCTGTAAATCAGAGACTTACAGGGTTAAAATGTACCAGGAGCGGGACTTGAACCCGCACGACCTAACGGTCACAAGATTTTCTTACCAACTACAGCTTTCA
>CAKZPJ010000770.1 GCA_937138955.1 uncultured Flammeovirgaceae bacterium
GGAAGAAGCATTTACGCTATGGCGGTTACCTTTCTTAAATTTTAGTGTGTGGATTACCCAGTCTGAGTTAGCACAACTGATGCAATTGCTACTAGAAGCGGCCGCCATGATGAAAGTACACCACTGGCTAGCTTTCCGCACGGAGCGTTCGCGTACTAATTAATATTGTTGTGTTTATGTGTTAGAGTGTTATGGTACGAAGTGCCGAGCGATCATCGCTCGATGTTGCGTTTAGAGTTTGGTAAGAGTGAATTCAGAATTCAAAACCTAGAACTACGAGTACTCGAACACCATAATACCTCGTACGATAACGCTTTAACAAAATTATACTATAATAACTTATCCACCGCCTCCATCGCTTTGTCATAATTTGGCTCTTCACCTACTTCCGGTACTAGTTCAGCGTAAGCAATCTCGTTATTCTGATCGACAACAAATACCGCTCGAGCCGATAGTCCTTCAAAAGGTCCATCTGTAATTTCAGTTTTATACTTTTCACCAAACTCTCCATGACGAAAGTCCGATGCATTTACAATGTTCTCAATGTCCGAGGTTTCACAAAATCGTTTCATGGCAAACGGTAAGTCTTTAGAAATAACCAAACCGATTACTCCACTTTTACCCCCTAACTGCTGATTAAACTGGCGCGTTTCAGTAGCGCACACCGAAGTATCGAGGCTAGGAACCGCGATAAGCACTTTTATTCCAGATAGATCTGATAATTTATTTTCGCTCATATCATCTTTTACGAACGTAAAATCTGGTGCGGAGCCAGCAGTAGGAATATCACCTTTAATTGAAGCGGGATTGCCACCTAGAGTTACAGAAGCCATAGTATCAAGTTTTAGAGGTTAGGCACAATTATACGACAGTACCTTTGGTTTGTTTAACCCTTCTTAGGCTTTTATAGTTATTCTAAAAAGATTTGCATGATTCTACCGTAAAAGTCCTAGTTTAAGGGGTACATTATGAACAACCGAACTACACAGTCATCAAAATCCCGGAAATACGAGCCTATTCTCCCCAAGCGAAAAGAATGGCCGGTGGTACAATTAAGCCGTCAACGTAAGCAGTTTATTCATGAAGTGGCCCAAAACAGTATAAGCAAACTACAAGAAGTTGCTCCCGCTGTAGATTTACTGGTAGATGAACTAGAAACCACCCTGTACAAAGAAAAATACCGCATTAAAGAGAATCCTTGGGTAGTAGATCCCGACGATGATTACGCTTTTTGGAGTTCGGTAAAGAAGCAATTAGTAGAAATTTCCAACCTTCAAAACGATAATCACGATCAGGAGGCAGAGCAACAAGCGCAGTTGCTACTAGAAGAAATCGTTACCCGCTACGCGAATGAGATTGCCAGCAACTTCCGACCATCTTATTATCAGTTTGCCCGCACTGTAGTCACCTTTGGGTTCGCACGCCTACTTAACGCCTCCCGGGTAAAGGGGCTCGGATCGTTATTCAGCAATCAGTATTCTTTACAAGACAAAATAAAAATTACCGGAGAGATTGACCACTTGCGAAACCTGGCGCAACATGGCACCATCGTGATGGTTCCTACCCACTTTAGTAATCTGGATTCTATTCTAATTGGCTGGGTAATTAATGAACTGGGCTTACCGCCTTTTATTTATGGCGCGGGGCTTAATTTATTTAATATCGGCATTTTCTCGTACTTTATGAATAGCTTAGGAGCGTATAAGGTTGATCGGCGTAAGAAGAATGCTATTTATATTGAAACACTAAAAGCTTATTCCAGCTTGGCCATGCAGTGGGGCATTCATAGCCTGTTTTTTCCTGGTGGCACCCGGTCTCGGTCGGGTCGTATTGAAGATAAGCTAAAATTAGGTTTACTGGGAACCGCCATGGAGGCCCAACGGATTGACTATATCCGTAGTCAGGAAACCGGTGAGCCTGCGGAGAAAATTTTCGTATTCCCGGTGGTGTTGAACTACCATTTTGTGCTAGAAGCTCCTAGCCTTATTCGCGAGCATCTCCGGCGGGAGGGGCAAGAACGCTACTACATTGAAGCCGATGAATACTCGCAATCAGCAAAGATTGTTAAGTTTTTACTAAAATTTTTCCGTAAAGGCTCCGATATATCGGTGAGTATCGGCCGAGGCATGGATTTGTTGGGGAACTACGTAGATGATGAGGGGCACAGTCTTGATAAACAAGATCGGCCCATTAGTATGCGAGAATACTTTTGTACCGGTGAAAAAATTACCCGCGATGAGCAACGAGAAAGTGAATATACTCAAATGCTGGGCGAAGCTATTTTGCGGGAATACTACCGAATTAATCAAGTTTTCTCCAGTCATTTGGTAGCGTTCGTTGCTTTTGAGCTTATCCAAAAGCAACATTCTTCCTTAGACTTATTCAATTTGCTACGCTTACCCGAAGAAGATTTAATAATTCCTTACAGTCTCTTTCGGGAGCACTGTGAGCGAGTACGACAGCAGGTCTTTGAATTACACCAACAGGATAAGGTTGATATTGCCGACCACCTTAGTAAGCCTATTGACGAAGTAATTGACCACGGATTATCCAACGTAGGTATGTATCACTCTAGACGCCCTTTAATAAAAAATAAGGCTGGAAATATTGAAACACCCGATATAAATACCCTTTATTACTATCATAACCGGTTATTAGGGTACAATTTACACCGAATTATTCATCACCAGGAAAAATCGCTCGTCAGTGTCGCAGAATAGTCCCGTAGGTGTAATTGGTGCCGGTAGCTTCGGTACGGTAGTCGCTAATTTGCTCGCCGAAAATAGCGATGTGCTACTATACGCCCGTCGCCCCGAAGTGGTGGCTCAAATAAATAGTGAGAAACAAAGCGCTGGCTACGCTCTTCATCCGCGCGTACGAGCTACCAACAATGCGGAAGATATGGTGTCGCGGTGTCTGGTACTTTTTCCCATTGTGGCTTCCTCTGGCTTCCGGGAAACTATGCGTAGTTTTTCCGCTTTCCTTCGCCCTTATCACATTGTTATTCATGGTACTAAAGGGCTCGATGCACTGCCATCTTCTTCAGGCCCCATCACCCGTAAGCAGATAAAGACCATGAGCGAAGTGATCCGAGAAGAGACCGTTGCGGTGCGTATTGGTTGCTTGGCGGGTCCCAATTTAGCCCACGAACTGGGTGAGGGACAACCGGCCGCCACGGTAGTTGCCAGTCGCTTCGATGAAGTAATTCAGACTGGACAACGCCTGTTAAGAAACAACTTGTTCCAGGTGTACGGTAGCGATGATTTAATTGGTATTGAGCTATGCGGTATTCTCAAAAATATTATTGCCATTGCTTCGGGAACATTGAGTGGTTTATCGTTGGGAGAAAACGCTCGGGCGTTATTAATCAGCCGAGGCCTGTTAGAGATGATTACGATTGGCAAGGCATTAGGAGGTAATACCGAAGCATTTATGGGTGTGGCGGGCGTAGGAGACTTGGTAGCTACCTGCTCTAGCACCCACAGCCGCAACTACACGGTTGGCTACCGATTGGCGCAAGGTGAAACACTAGAGCAGGTTATCCAAGATATGGAAGAAGTAGCCGAAGGAGTAA
>CAKZPJ010000771.1 GCA_937138955.1 uncultured Flammeovirgaceae bacterium
TTGGCTAGATGAAAATCCTGACGAAATACCCATGTCGCGAGAAGAACTTGATACCTACCTGGAAAACCGAACTTGGTAGAATACATTGAGCAGTGAACAATGTGCAATGACCAGTTTGTCCCGGATGTATTCCGGGATGATCAGTAACAATTGAATTATCAACAACCTATTACCTAATTATGAGTTTAGAACCAAAAAATCATAGCAGCAACCGTCGCGATTTTCTTCAAAAAGCCAGCTTAGGGGGCTTGTCACTCGGGGCTTTTGCCAATAGCTCCATTGAAGAGAATCTAGAATACAGTACCCAGAAAGTAAATCGTTTATCAGCCCCTACTGACCTTAAAATCACCGACTTACGAATTGCTGAAATTAGTGGTGTAGTGTTCCGAACTCCTATCGTGCGAATCTATACCAATCAAGGTATTGTGGGGCACGGCGATGTGCGAGATGGTGCTGCCAAGGAATACGCACTATTTCTCAAAAGCCGATTATTGGGTGAGAATCCCTGCAACGTAGAACGATTATTTAAGAAGATCCGGCAATTTGGCCACCACGGACGGCAGGGTGGGGGAGTATCTGGAGTAGAAATGGCATTGTGGGATCTGGCAGGAAAAGCGTATAATGTTCCGGTGTACCAATTGCTCGGTGGCAAATATCGTGACCGAGTACGAGTATATTGTGATACTACCACATCTTCAGACCCACAAGTGTATGCCAAACGAATGCAAGAGCGTATCGATAATGGGTATACAGCTCTGAAAATGGATATTGGCATTAATCTTATCAAAGATATTCCTGGGGCACTTGTAAATGCGCCCGAAGGAAAGTACGCTCCTTACAAATATGAATATCGTCAGTATAATCAAACCCAGCATCCATTTACCCGAGTACAGATTACTCAAAAGGGTATTGAAAAGCTTACTGAGTTTCTGGATGTGATGCGCTCGCAGATTGGCTACGAAATACCAATGGGAACCGATCACTGGGGACATTTTGATGTAAACGAGGCGGTGAAGATCGCCCGAGTCGCTGAACCGTATAACCTAGCCTACATTGAAGATATTATTCCTTGGCATTTTATGGATCAGTGGCGAGAGATTACTGAATCGTCAACTACCCCAACCCAAACTGGAGAGGATATTTATACATTGGAAGGCGGATTTAAAGATTTGATAGATCAGCGAGCGGTCGACATCGTCCATCCTGATCCGAATACTGCCGGGGGAATTTTAGAAACCAAGCGAATTGGCGACTATGCTTCCATGCACGGTATTGGATTTATGCATCACCACGCCGCGGGACCAGTTTCATTTTTAGGTTCGGTGCATAGTGCGGCGGCTACGGAAAACTTTATGTGGCTGGAGCATCATGCAGTGGATAAACCTAAGTGGGAAGATTTGGTGACCGGAATAGAAAAACCTATTGTGCAAGATGGCTACGTGAAAGTACCGGAAAAACCGGGAATTGGAATCGAGCTAAACGAAGAGGTAGTAAAAGAATTCTTGGTAGAAGGAGAGGAGCTATTCGCTCCCACCGAAGAATGGAACGAAATGAGAGCTTGGGATCGGCTTTGGAGCTAGAATCAATGTGCAATAGGAAAGCTAAGGAGTTGGCGTTAAGGGCGTATTGCAATACGCCCGAACGGTAAAAAATAGCAATTTAACAATAGAGCAATCGAACAATAGAAATTATGAACAAGTATTTGCAGAATTTATTAAAATCACCTCAGAAGAACTCCTCTAACGGTAACCGTCGCGATTTTCTTCAAAAAGCCAGTTTAGGCGGCTTATCACTCGGCGCTTTTGCCAATAGCTCAATAGAAGAAACACTAGAATACTCTACGCAGAAAGTAAATAAATTTTCTAATCCTGCTGATTTAAAAATTACTGATCTGCGGGTAGTTGAGGTAGTAGATGCCCCTATGCCATGCCCCATTATTCGGATAGATACTAATCAAGGAATTTACGGGTTAGGGGAAGTGCGTGACCACGCCAGTCCAAAGTATGCATTGTTTCTTAAGAGTCGATTATTAGGTGAAAACCCCTGCAACGTAGATCGAGTATTCAAAAAGATCAAACAGTTTGGTGGTCATTCTCGTCAGGCGGGAGGCGTATGTGGGGTGGAAATGGCTCTGTGGGATCTGGCAGGTAAAGCCTATAACGTACCGGCATACCAACTAGTAGGCGGTAAGTTTCGTGATCGGGTTCGAATGTACGCAGATACTACTGGTTCCGATGATCCGGTGGAGTACGCTAAGCGTATGAAAGCGCGAGTTGACGAGGGATTTACCTTCTTAAAGATGGACTTTGGCATTCAGATGCTGAAGGATGAAAAAAATATGGTAATTAATCGGAGTATGAACGACATTGGTAGCCAATGGAATCGTAAGTACGGTAGCTACGGCTCCACGGCTCATCCGTTTACCCGTATTCAGATTACTGACGAAGGATTAGAAAAAATTGTAGACTACGTAAAGCAGGTTCGTGATATTGTGGGTTACGAAGTTCCACTAGCTGCCGATCATTTTGGCCACTTTGATACCAACGAAGCCATTCGGCTGGGCAATGCGCTGGAACCTTATCGGTTGGCATATTTAGAAGATTTAGTACCTTGGCAGTATACCGATAAATGGAAGCAAATTACGCACGCTATCAATACACCTACCCTCACCGGAGAAGACATCTTTCTTAAAGAAGAATTTATTAAGCTCATTGATGCCCGAGCCATTGATATGATTCATCCCGATCTTGCATCTTCAGGAGGGATTTTGGAAACGAAGAAAATTGGCGACTATGCGGAAGAAAATGGTATTCCGATGATGATGCATTTTGCCGGTACTCCGGTTTCTTTAATGGCTAATGTGCATTGCGCCGCGGCTACCCAAAATTTTATAGCGCTCGAGCATCATTCGGTGGATATTCCCTGGTGGGAAGATTTAGTTACCGGAATTGATAAACCTATTGTTGAAGATGGTCATGTTACGGTTCCAGATAAACCTGGCTTGGGAGTGGAACTAAATGAAGATGTAGTAAAAGAACATATGAAAAAGGGTACCAAATATTTCGCTCCTACTGATGAGTGGAATACAATTGACTCGGCCGACCGACTATGGAGCTAATATCAATCTACAGTGGGCAATTAGAAATAAATAATTACTACAGACGGATATTATTCCCCCGGAACCTGTCCGGGGTCAATTGTTAACTGTACATTGCAAGCTATTTGTTATCAACTTCGGTTTCCGGTCTCCCGTTTCTATTGCTCACTGTTCATTGCACATTGTTAATTGTCATCATCTATGAACCAACGTTCAGTTTATAAAACACTACTCAGTTTGGCCGGAGCAAGTGCATTAATTGCCCTTGTTTTCTTTATAATGGGCAATGCTACTGGAGCGGGTCCTTTTTTGATTGCTTTCTTTATTCTGCTGGCGGTTGGTTTTCGCGGCTACGAATCACTGCGCGGTTTCTCATTTACGGCAGTAATTTTTGCTGCGGTAACCGTGGCGATGTACTATCCCGCTAATTTTCAGGAGGTTGGGGGTTATGATTTAAAAAATCTGTTTACCCCGCTGCTGCAACTTATCATGTTTGGAATGGGAACTGCCATTGGGTTCAGTGACTTTCTGGGAGTGATTAAAATGCCTAGGGGAGTACTGGTTGGAGTGCTCTGTCAATTTTCAATCATGCCTTTCGTGGGTTTTAGTATTGCCCAGATTCTGGGAATTGAACCGGAGATTGCAGCCGGAATAATCTTGATTGGGTCTTCGCCCAGTGGTTTGGCCTCTAATGTTATGGCTTACCTAGCGAAAGCGAACTTGGCACTATCAATCACTCTAACGGCTATAGCAACTTTACTGGCTCCGCTAATTACTCCTAATCTCATGGGTTGGTTAGCTGGTGAACTCGTAGAAGTAGATGTTTTAGGAATGATGTGGAGCATGGTGCGAATTGTGATTATTCCAGTGTTCGCTGGGGTACTATTCAATCATTTCTTTAGCGGTAAATTTAAGTGGTTAGACGAAGCAATGCCTTACGTTTCTATGTTTGGTATTGCCTATATAATCACCATCATTACCGCCGCTGGTCGAGATAATCTGCTAGAGGTAGGTGCCATCTTAATTATAGCAGGAATTTTTCATAATATGTCTGGGTATTTTCTGGGGTATTGGGGTGCCCGTTTATTCCGAATGCCCGAACAGGACTGTCGCACGGTGGCCTTAGAAGTTGGAATGCAAAATGGGGGGCTAGCCTCGGCACTAGCAAATGAAATGGGTAAAGTAGCTACGGTAGGATTAGCTCCGGCAATTTTTGGCCCGGTGATGAATATTACTGGATCAACACTAGCCACTTATTGGCGAGGAAAACCATTACCTGATGAGCCTGACGACGCTGAGAAGAAAACAGCTCCAATTGAACACGATAAGGCAACTACGTAATTTATGCAATATCTGACTGTCATCATCATTTCACTGATTGCGCTATCCTGTGCTTCACCCGAGAAGTCTGAAAAAGATACCGAGGAAGTAGCTAAAATACCGAATCAAGACTCAATTTATGCTCAGGTGAACCGGAACTGGAATAATGTATTAGCAGCTTGGTATCCCCGGGTTCTGGATACAACCTATGGTGGGTATCTGGCGAATTGGACCTATGATTGGCAGATGGCTGAGCAGCAAAATAAAATGATTGTTACGCAAGCTCGCCACTTATGGACTACTTCCAAAGTGCTCAAGGAGCACCCTAACGATACACTCTATCAAGCAGCTACAAAATTGGGCTTTGAGTTTTTGAAAAATAAGATGTGGGACAAAACTCAAGGAGGATTTTACTGGCTAGTTGACCAAGAAGGCTCCCCAATTCTAGAAGGAGAGGGGCGGTACAAGAAGGTATATGGTCATGCATTTGGCATTTATGCTTTAGCCGCTTATGCTCAGGTGGATAATTCTGAAGAAACTCTTTCTTTTGCTAAAGACGCTTTTCATTGGCTAGAAGAAAATGCCCATGACTCGGAAAATCGCGGTTATTTTTCGGTAGTAACTCAAGATGGAACTCCCCTGACCAAGGAAGAGCAAACCAGTAATGAGTTGCCCGTTAGTTGGATGTACAAAGAACAAAACGCCGGCATTCATCTGATGGAAGCGTTTACTGAACTATACCGAGTTTGGCCTGACTCCTTAGTGCGGGAGCGACTCATTGAAATGTTGCACTTAGTGCGGGATACAATGGTAAACGAGCGGGGACATCTTTCACTTTTTTTTACTCCCGATTGGCAACCAATTTCTTACGCAGACTCATCTCAAACTGCCCGTGAAGCTAATTATCACATAGATCATGTTTCTTTCGGTCATGATATTGAGACAGCTTTTCTAATACTAGATGCGTCTGAAGCACTAGGTAATTTTGAGTATGACCAAACCTTATCTGTAGCTAAAACGCTGGTAGATCATACACTGAAAACTGGCTTCGACCCAGTAAGAAGCGGTATTTACCAACGAGGCTACTATCTACCGGGCGAATCCACGCCGGGCGAATCCACGCCAAGCGACTCTACAGTAAGCATTATTGATTCGGAAAAGGATTGGTGGTCGCAGGCAGAGGGTCTCAATACACTGCTGATTTTTGCCGAGTTATATCCTGACCAGCCTCAGTATGGCGAAGAGTTTACTGACTTATGGAAATATACCCGAACCTATATGATTGATCACGAAAATCAGGGTTGGTATAACTTGGGCCTTGACATCACTCCTGAATCCCGTACAATGGCTAAAGGACAAGCTTGGAAAGGTAATTACCACAACGGACGGACTTTAATGTCACTCAACTCCCGCCTCGCCCCCTGATTACTACATTTTAGGGGGAACTTACAACGTGCTTTTTGCTGAATATTCTGCTTTTTCTAAGTCCACCATTATTGTAGATTGGACTCAGGCTCAAGCCAACTTTTTTAACCAGTATCAGAAATAAAAACGGGTTTGAAGTATCTACTTATTTGCCGGTTCTATTTATAAAATAAGCAATGAAGCAGTTGAACCGGATCATCCGGGACTATTTTGGCTTTTCGGCTACCGAACTTCGAGGATTCTGGATTTTGCTACTTTTTGCATTATTTCTACTTGCAATACCGCCAATCACTAAAAGGGTGTTTCTGCAATTATCTCGTCCTTCTACTCATCCGGCCAAATTGGATAGCCTCATCACGCTACTTGAACAATCGGTGCCAGATCGTTTGACTAATGACAAAAAATTCGTTGTCAAAACTAATTACCTACGGTTCAACCCTAATAATGCTTCTCGAGAGACATTGATACAAAACAATATACCGAGCTGGCTGGCGGATCGGATAATAAAGTATAGGAACAAAGGTGGAACATATAGAAAAAAGCGTGACCTACTTAAAATTTATGGTTTTTCGGAAGACTTATACGCGCAATTAGAGAATTACATAGTAGTACCTAAGAAAGCTGCGTACGGTTCTCAAAAAAAGGTGACTGCTTCTGTTACCTCATATTCTAAACGCAAAGAATATCGTACGTTTAAGAAGAAGAAATTAGTTGCCTTTGATATTAACCAAGCAGACTCGGTTCAACTAAAGCAGATACCCGGTATCGGTACTGTTCTATCAGCTCGAATCATACGGTTTCGAGATAAGCTGGGGGGCTTACATTCCGAACGGCAGTTTAAAGAAGTTTATCAGATTAGCGATGAAGCCGCCCGGAATCTGCAAAAATACACCTATATTTCAACTGAATATGAAGTTGATCGATTGAGTATTAATACGGATGACGTTTCGGTTTTAGCCCAGCATCCGTATATTTCATATCAATTAGCTCGGGCAATTTTTAACCATCGGAAAAACTACGGTGATTTTTTGCGTATTGAAGACTGTAGGGAAGTATATTTAATGGAGGACTCTATTTTTCAGAATATCGCTCCGTATCTAGGTTTATAATCAAATCTTAAAATGCAACGTATTTTACAATCCTATTTACGTCGGCTTACTAATCTTAACAGCACCAATCGGTCGTTGTATTTACCTCGTCTATCAACTCGTCAGCACCTAGATATTCAAGAAGTTAACTTCTCTAACAATTTTTCCTCGTTCAAACTGGTCGAATGGCTTATTGCTGGAGGAAAACATGAAGTTAAAGGTGTACCTCAAGGTATTATTCCGTTAGCTCCTGTAGCCGATAGTCGGCAAGCTACAGCGGCACCAGTAAGTCAGGTTCTTCGGCAGATTGTTCGTACAGATAAGTTTCTAAACGAAGAGCAGGGCACGCACGATTTATACGTGGGTTGGCCGTTTATTCGTGGACAGTTTCAAGATGGCACTCCCGTTCGTTGTCCCTTGTTATTTTTTCCAATTGAATTACGGCAGCAAGAAATTACTGGGCTAGGAAGACAGTGGGTTTTATCGTTGCGAGAGGGAGAGAGTATCATGCTAAACCGAAGCTTTCTGCTTTCTTACGCCCATCGCCATAATCTTCCCTTCAATGAATTGTTAAGCGAACCTAACTTTGATGAGTTTGATCGCGATAGCCGAGTGTTTCGAACCAGTCTATACCAGTTGTTTAAAGAGACTGAGATTGAACTAAATTTTAACCAGGAGCTATTTGTAGATGAGTTAAGTTCTTTTCGAGGATTTACCAAAGAAGAATTCAAGGAAGAAACCGATCCTGGGATTTTAAAGCTATATCCTGAAGCAGTTTTAGGCGTTTTTCCTCAATCGGGCTCATACCTGGTTCCTGATTACCAGCGGTTTCTGTCTCATGATCACATTCCTGATATTAAAGAATTTTTC
>CAKZPJ010000772.1 GCA_937138955.1 uncultured Flammeovirgaceae bacterium
AAGAACACAAAATACCCGAAGTAGCTACCGAGCTACTTCACCCAATCGTACTACGTATGATCGGGCAACCCGATCGTCCACGATCCGATCATCATCAACGCCAAGTACGCGTAGCCGAACTGACTATTCTACTGTAAATCGTGGTGATAGATCACGAAGTGCTAGTAGGGATGCTAGTAACTATTCTCGCTCAAGTGCTCAGTCTAGTAGCCAGAGAAGTCGCGTAGAGCAGAGTAGTCGGAGTAGGACGACTGCGCCCCGAGAACGCACTACGATTAATAGTCGTAGCCGGAATAGCAGTACCTCATCGCAGTATAACCGAAGTTCCACTCAGCGTTCTCCGTCTGCTCGCTCTAGCAGTTCGGTGAAGACAAACCGGCAGTCATCTGTTAGTCGGAGTCGCTCATCGGCACCACCGAGTCGGGCGAACGTAAAACGTGGTTCTACAAGCAGTAGCAGCTCTCGTTCAAGTGTGAACCGTTCTTCTTCACGAAGTAGTTCTCGCTCTAACGTAAGTCGCTCTAGTTCTTCAAGCAACCGAAGTTCTCGTTCGGCGCCAGCTCGTTCCAGTACCAGTAGAAGTCGTCCGAAATAATATGATTATCCAGTTGGGATTACGAAACTTCGTAGCCCAACTGGATAACTTTTTACTACAAACTGTTCTTATTGCAATGGGGTAAGCAAGCATTACTTGGGATTTGTATATTGCGGTATGCAATTTACTGAGGAGCAACATCAGACCTTGCAGAAGGGAATTCAATACTGGGAGAAACAACAGCTTATTAGTACAGCTACTGCTGAAACCCTGCGACGGTCTTACGAAATTAAAGAGAGTAAATCCCGTTTTGATTGGAAGAATCTATCGCTAATTGCCTTCTTCTTTGCCATTGCCTGCATTATATTATCCACCGCTCTTTTCTTAGTAGACGACTGGCTAATGAGCATGGTGAATCGTCTACTGGGAGCTTCAGCACTAACTAAGTGCGTTCTTTTCCTGATTTTGTCATTAGTGACTTTCGTATTAGGTGTTCGGCGAAGAAGAAAATTTCCTTCTCAAAAATATAGCAATGAAGCCCTCTTGATTTTCGGAGCCATCTTTATTGCTTTTTTTCTGACGTATCTTAGCGAAGCGTTACAAATGGAGGAAGGTAGTTTTCCAGTTTTTGTTGGGTTGGCTGCGGTCAGTTACGCGATAATAGCTGTTTATTTAAAAAGTCATCTTTTATGGGGCATCAGCTTAGCTACACTGGCTACTTGGTATAGTATAGAAACATTTTATTTGAGTAATGATGAGTCGTATTTTTTAGGCATGAATCTCCCGCTTCGCTACGTCTGCTTCGGATTATTGCTAACGGCGGGGAGCGTACTGATAAAAAAGTTGCCAACAACTCAAGCCTTCTTTTCGGTTACGTACTACTCCGGCTTGCTAGTGTTATTTTCATCTCTCTGGTTACTTTCTATTTTTGGAAACCAGACTGATTTATCGGTTTGGGGCAGTACCCCTCAGTACCAGTTCTGGTACGCTACTTTGCTATTATCAGCTTTATCAATAGGCGCTATCTGGTGGGGATTGAATCGACAAGAACGGCTTACCGCTGAGATTGGAATTCTATTTTTCCTATTAAACATCTATACTCGTTATTTTGAATACGGCTGGGACGCATTACACCGAGTAGTCTTTTTCGGATTGTTGGCTCTTTCGTTCTGGTTTATAGGAAAGAAAGCGGAAGGTATCTGGAATCGATTAGAGAAGGATTGAAATTCTTACCGCACCTCAACCACCTGCTCATTAGTATTCTTGAATTTCTCTATTTTTGTTGCATTCTTATCAGTCTCTCCAATTTCTATAGAGTTCATTTTAACTTCCACAGAATTTGCGCCAGCTTCTGTAGGGTTAATTCCCGATTGACCGGAATGTACTCCATCTACCGCAATGTGAGGAGCGATAATGAGGGCTACAATAGAAGTGAGCTTAATTAAGATATTCATTGAAGGACCTGAAGTATCTTTAAACGGATCGCCTACAGTATCGCCGGTTACCGAAGCCTTGTGAGCTTCAGAACCTTTATATTCCATTTTTCCATCAATTTCAACTCCTTTTTCAAATGACTTTTTAGCATTATCCCAAGCTCCCCCGGCGTTGTTCTGAAACATTCCCATGAGTACTCCCGAAACGGTAATACCAGCGAGAAGGCCACCTAAAATCTCTGCTGAAGAGGTATCTACAAAAACTCCTTTAAAACCAAATCCAACTAAGATTGGCGTTAACAAAGCGATAGCTCCTGGTAAAATCATTTCCCGAATAGAAGCTTGCGTCGATATTTCTACGCACTTCTGATACTCTGGCGTAGCTTTATGCTCCATAATACCCGGAATCTCCCGAAACTGACGGCGAACTTCCTGTACCATGTCCATTGCGGCTTTTCCTACCGCAGCAATCGCCAGTGACGAAAAGATGAAGGGAATCATTGCTCCTATAAATAATGCTCCAAGAACCGGGGCTTTATATAAATCAATTGAGCTAATACCAGCTACGCCCACAAATGCTGCAAATAAAGCGAGTGCGGTTAAAGCAGCAGAAGCAATAGCAAAACCCTTCCCGGCAGCGGCAGTTGTGTTTCCTACGGCATCCAAATTATCGGTTCGTCCGCGTACTTCCTCAGGAAGCCCACTCATTTCGGCAATTCCTCCCGCATTATCGGCGATTGGGCCAAATGCATCAATGGCTAATTGCATGGCAGTAGTAGCCATCATTCCGGCAGCCGCAATGGCTACTCCGTACAATCCGGCAAACGAATACGAAAAGATAATTCCTGAAGCCAATATGATAGTGGGCATTACCGTAGATTCCATTCCCACCGAAAGTCCACCGATAATATTGGTAGCATGCCCCGTAGAAGACTGACGAATAATGCTGTTCACCGGACGACGGCCCATAGCGGTGTAGTACTCAGTAATGATACTCATTAGTGCTCCTACAATTAATCCGATAAAAATGGCCCAAAACACATCCATACTACTGAACGCAACTCCCCGAATCTCTAAATTATCAGGTAGCAAGTAGCCAACAATGAAATAAGATGCAATGACCGTTAAAATGATGGATGACCAGTTACCGATATTGAGTGCTTTCTGCACACTATCGGTTTCGTGACTAATGCGAACGAAAAATGAGCCTATGATAGAAAAAATTAACCCAACTCCGGCAATAAGCATTGGTAACAGGATAGGAGCAATTCCGCCGAAAGCATCGTCTGACACAATTTCGCGACCCAGCACCATGGTTGCTAAAATAGTGGCTACGTAAGAACCAAATAGGTCAGCTCCCATACCCGCAACATCACCTACGTTATCACCTACATTATCAGCAATAGTTGCAGGGTTACGAACGTCATCTTCTGGTATTCCTGCTTCTACTTTTCCTACTAAGTCTGCTCCTACGTCGGCCGCTTTGGTATAGATTCCCCCACCCACTCGGGCAAAAAGCGCAATACTTTCTGCACCTAATGAGAACCCCGCAAGTACTTCTAGGGCTTTTTCCATCTCCAAACCATTAACACTAGCTCCCGGTACATTCAGTACGTATATCTGATAAAAAACAATAAACAATGACCCTAATCCTATAACTGCTAATCCGGCTACCCCCAATCCCATAACCGTTCCTCCGGCAAAAGATACCTTAAGTGCTTTAGCCAAACTAGTACGAGCCGCTTGGGTGGTTCGAACATTGGCTTTGGTTGCCACACGCATTCCAATATATCCGGCAACCGCTGAAAAAACCGCCCCAATAACGAATGATACGGCAATGAATGGGCTGGAGGTTTCTACTGTAGTACCCGACCAGGCCAGCAGAATCGCTGCAATAATTGCAAAATAGGTGAGCACTTTCCATTCTGCCTTCAAAAAAGCCATCGCCCCATCAGCAATGTAGCCGGCTAATACCTTCATATTTTCATCTCCGGCGTCTTGCTTGGAAATCCAGGCCGACCGAATAAACATGAAGATTAATGCCACCACTCCAAACACTGGCACGAGATAGACTAAACTATGCATAAATTGAATTTTTTGTACTTAATTAAATTGCGGTGCAAATATAGGAGTTGCTTTTCGTTTAAAAAACTCTTTTGAAGCTTTGTTCCTAGCAGTAAATTTTTTCAGCAGAATGCTATCCGATGTACCAAACAATTCAAATGAAGGTAGGTTTATGATGCAAATATCACCAACTATGAACACCTCACTACTTAGAATACTACTTAGTCTAGCTGCCGGCGTAATTGCGTTTCGAGTGATGACTGTAAAGCCAATTCGTAACTACTTGCTTATGGGGTTACTTAATGGAGCCGTTTTCCTCATAAAACGTAAACTCCGTTGATCACGCCGATTCATTGGTAGTTACCACTTCATCGTTTTCTAGCGTTTCTCCACTGTAAAGGGTCTCAACTTCATAAGCTTGTTTACCCTGCTCCCGTAGCCAGCGGCTAAATACTGAGGTGAAACCGTGAGTAACGTAAATGGTATCGGCTCCCGTTGCCTCTATCGCCTGATTAAGTCCGAGCCAGTCAGCGTGGTCAGACATAACAAAGCCCCGATCGGCTGCTCTTCGGCGTTTTGCCCCTCGAACCATCATCCATCCAGAAGCAATTCCAGTGCTAAAAGGTCTGAATCGATTTACCCACGGGCTATTTAATGCTGATGAAGGGGCAATAACTAATGCTTTTCGAAAATCTTCTTTTGAAACTTCGGCTGATACTTTGGGCAGCGTTGGCAAATGAGCACCTCCGGCTATTAGCGCATTATTAACATTGTAAACC
>CAKZPJ010000773.1 GCA_937138955.1 uncultured Flammeovirgaceae bacterium
AACCTCCTGTAAGATGACCAAAGATGAGCGTATTAAACTAATCAGAACCTATTTTGATGAAGTGACTCGTATTGATGGAAGTGTACCCTGCATCCAGTGGAAACACTCCAGTCAGCCCAACCTCTTCTTGTATTCTCGAGAAGATGAATCCCTGGATCAGCATGAAATAGTGCTGGTTAGTGGTACTGCTGCTAAATTAGATAAAGCTTTATCGCACTCAGTGAAACACTATTTTCAGAGTGCAGAACAACTCGAACTGTTGCTACAGTCGCTTTCTAAGAAAACCGTAGCTAGTAAAAAATCTCGACCGACTGAACAGAAAAAATCTTTTCAACCTAAGCCAAAACCGACTTTTGCTGCCACCAAAAAAGTAGTAGATGTTCCCCAAGGTGTAGGTGCTACTATCGATAGACCATCGATGCCTACGACCAACCCTGCCACATATGCTCCAAGTCGACCTAGTTTCGCCAATAATCCTTCGCCCTCTTCGTTCGCTTCGGCTCCGCCTACAAAAATGAATGGGTTCCGACCCAAAGGAATTTGGATAGGTCTTTTAGTTGCCTTGGTTCTCTTCATTGCAGCTTTTCTTACGAATCCGGGCTTAGAGAAGCACCGAAATGCCGTAGCTAAATCGACTCATCAAGAATTATTGCAGTCATCACTACTGAGCTATTCCGAAAGCGCATCGACCGATGAACTTACTAGCACCTTAGTATCTACTGCTGAGAACGAATTTCCTTCGCCGGTGAGGCGAAAAGATTTTTACGTGTTTTCACTTACGGAACTTCAATTTCCAGACTACGAAAAGATCGTAGGAATAGGACTGTTTGGCATAGTTTTCATCGATGAGCCAGAGAGCAGTTCAGCTGCCTCAAACTATTTTGCCGAAGATGATTCGGAAGCCGAGGTTGATCAGATTAAGCTGAATGAAATGAAGCGAGCCGTAATTGTTGCCGTAATGGATAAGTTTTACGCCGATCCTGAAAACCAAGAAGATTATACGTATAAGTTCGTGTTCCATAATCGGTCTAACCGTAATATTTCCTCCTTCAATGGGGAGGTAGTTTTTAATGATGCCGAAGGTGGGTTAGTAAAAGTGCTACCTTTGACCTATGATCGTCCCTTGGGAATTGGTGAGCGGGCAGTGTTTCACATTGTGGAAGATCCCGCCAGTTCCGGTGGAGAAAGTGAGGCTCTAATCAGTGCTGACCTCTCAGATCTTTCCATTGAGTGGCAGCCTTCCGAACTGCTATTTAAAGATGGTTCAACGATGAGCCTATAGCTAGTATTCCTTTCGCTGGGCTGAAATTTTTGTAAACGGGTTAGGTAAACTACGGTGATATTTGCATTTTGGCGTAAAAATTTCGCTACACTGCAACTATGAAACGCCAAACCTACATCTATACAATTACTTTTATTGCTGCCCTGGGGGGCTTTTTATTTGGATTTGATACCGCCGTTATTTCAGGTGCTAATCCATTTATTCAGAAATATTTTAATCTCGATGAGCTAGCATTAGGCTGGGCGGTATCCAGCGTAATTGTGGGTTGTATCATCGGGGCATTTTCGGCGGGCTTCGTTAGCGATTTGTTCGGACGGAAAAAGGTACTATTAGTTACTGCGGTATTATTTACCTTCTCGGCGGCAGGTACTGCGTTGGCTACCAACTTTACATTTTTCGTGCTAGCTCGTATTTTAGGAGGCATAGGCGTTGGAGCGGCTTCGGCCTTATCGCCCACCTACATCGCTGAGATCTCACCAGCTGACCGCCGAGGAAGGTTGGTTTCTATTAATCAGCTTACCATCGTTATCGGAATTTTAGTCGTTTACTTTACCAATCTACTGTTTGCCGAAAGCTTTGGCGACGATAGCTGGCGGTATATGCTCGGAAGTGAAGCGATTCCTGCTGTGCTATTTTTTGGTTTACTGTTTTTTATTCCCGAAAGCCCTCGGTGGTTATTTAAAAATCATCAGGAAGCTAAGGCGCGGGAAGTGCTACGCAAGTTAGAGGGAGAAAGTCATATCGCGGAAGAAATGAGCGAGATTGAAGAGTCTTTGAAGGGCGAACAGGAAAAGGTTGTCTTTACTGATTTATTCAAAGGGGGTATGGCTAAAATTACGGTGATCGGGATTATTCTGGCAATGCTCCAACAGCTCGTGGGAATTAATGCCATTATCTACTACGCTCCTACTATTTTTGAAAGTGCGGGAGCCGGACTGGAGTCGGCTTTAAAACAGACTGTTGCCATTGGTGGTACAAATCTAATATTTACGTTCGTAGCGATTAATTTAGTAGATCGCTGGGGACGTAAGCCACTGCTGCTAGCTGGTTCGGTTGGAATGACTTTATCGCTGACTTTTCTCTCATTTTCATTCATGAGCGATGGTGGGGCTGGCTACGGTGTGCTGTTCTCAATTTTGGGCTACATTGCTTCTTTTGCTGCAACGCACGCAGCAGTAATGTGGGTAATCGTATCCGAAATATTCCCAAATAAGTACCGAGGTTCTGCCATGTCGGTAGCGTTGTTCATGCACTGGAGTTCCACATATCTAGTTACCCAAACTTTCCCTTGGATGTTGGCGAATAAAGGCGGTGCGTTCTCCTTCGGAATTTTTGCGGTAATCGCGGCTTTGAGTCTAGTATTTGTCTGGTTCTTCGTACCCGAAACCAAAGGAAAATCACTAGAGCAGATTGAGAAAGAATTGCAAATCAGTTAAACGGAAGAAGGGAATGAATAATGAGTAATGACTGATGTCTAAAACCCAGTATCAAGTAACAATTTAGCAATCAGCAATTAAGCAATCGAGCAGATGAAACCACTTTGGGGTATAGATTTAGGCGGAACTAAAATTGAGGGCGTAGTACTGAAGAATACCAACAGTACCGAAACGCTTTGTCGTACCCGCGTTCCTACTGAACAAGATCAAGGCTACGAGCATATCTTAGATCAGATTAAGAAGTTGATTAATCTAATCTCGGAAGAAACCGGGTTGAAACCTGAAAAAGTGGGCTTTGGCACACCGGGTACGTTAGATCCCATTCTACAAACGCTGAAAAACAGTAATACTACCTGCCTTAATGGTAAGTCATTTAAGCAGGACTTAGAAACAAAGCTCGGTATTCCGATTGAGATAGCGAACGATGCTAATTGCTTTGCTCTAGCCGAAGCTCGTTTAGGGGTGGTAAAAGAAAAGATGCCAGATGCTCGGATGGTATTCGGCGTTATTATGGGAACCGGAGTAGGCGGTGGTGTCGTAATTGACGGAAAAATCTGGAATGGTCGGCAGGGGATTGGTGGGGAGTGGGGGCATAATTTTCTGGATGAATCGGGCGGCAAAGCGTATACCGGACGAACCGGAGTGGTTGAAACTGTATTAGCCGGACCATCGTTGGCTAGGTTCTATAAGCAGCAAACCGGAGAAGAACGAAATCTGAAGGAAATTTACCAACGCTACCAAGCTGGAGACGATCTAGCAGCGAGGCAAACCATTGAACGGCTTACGGAATTTTTTGGATTAGCCATTTCGGTAGTTATCAATATCCTTGATCCTGATGCAATTGTGCTGGGCGGAGGGGTTGGAAATATTGATGAGCTTTATACTGATGGAGTAGAAGCTATTAAAAAATATGTGTTCAACAATCGGTTAGATACGCAATTTTTCCGCCCCAAACTAGGCGATAGTGCGGGAGTGTTTGGGGCTGCTATGCTCGTTAGTGAACCTACTTAGCTTAACAGAAACGTGTAGAGCGCTCCGGCTAGTATTCCACCTGCTACAGGCCCAACTATTGGAATCCATGAATAACTCCAATCACTACTTCCTTTGTTAGGAATTGGTAAAAGTGTGTGCATAACTCGGGGAGCAAGGTCGCGAGCCGGATTAATAGCGTAACCAGTGGTTCCCCCTAATGACATACCAATGGCGAATACTACTAAACCTACTGGAAGTGCTCCTAAAGCCCCTAATCCAAATTCTACCTCAGAGAATTCATTAGCTCTCAGTTCGGGGGGCGCAATAGATAGAGCGGCAAATACTAGCACGAAAGTCCCGATAAGCTCGGAAATAAAACTGGAAGCTGTTTTACGAATAGCGGGGCCGGTAGCAAATATGGCTAGTTTGGCTCCCGGATCATCGGTGGCTTCTACGTGGGGTCGGTACATCAGCCAAGCCAAAGTAGTGCCGGTGGCTGCTCCCAGCACTTGGGCCAAAATATACATCGGAACTTTATTCCACTCAAACACTCCGGCCGTCGCTAGCCCTAACGAAACTGCTGGATTAAGGTGGGCACCGCTATAGGGGGCCACTGTAAATACTGCAACAAATACTGCCATTCCCCAACCGGCAGTTATTACAATCCATCCGGCACTGTTGCCCTTTGTCTGATTGAGTACAACATTGCATACTACTCCATTGCCTAGTAGAAGTAGTAAGGCCGTTCCGATAAATTCAGCAGTAAAGTTAGTCATTAGGTTAGGTTAGTTTAGAATATAGCCTGAAGAGACCTCTTTGTATTGAGTAATTTGTGCTTTTTCCCAACTTTCATCTTTTCGGAGTATTTCGGCTAGTAGAGCAGCTACCACCGGAGCCATTTCCTGACTGGCGCGTGCATTGAGTAATAAACATCGGGTGCGACGGGCTAAAAAATCCTCTACTGTTCGGGCCATCTCGTGTTCAGCCGCCCAGACTACTTGGGCTTTGATGATTGGTAAATCAGGATGAATTGTTTCGCCTAGTTCGGGCTTGCGATCTACTAACTTACGTATAGCGATAGAATCTGAGCCGTAAAACCAAAGTGGATTAGCTGGGTCAACGTGCTTTAGCCAACCCCGGATACGTAAATCTTTGGTTGTTGATTCCTGATCTTCTAAGCCAGCAATTAGGGCTGCTTTATCTACCGCATCTTGACCCATCTTGCGGTAGGTTGTCCATTTCCCCCCGGTGATAGTGACCAACCCTGACACTGAAACGATAATTGAGTGGCTGCGAGAAATTTGCGACGTATCTTTTCCTTCCGACGTTTTTATGAGTGGTCGAAGTCCGGCAAACACGCTGAGCACATCGTCCCGTTTTGGGTCTTTAGTCAGGTACTGAGCG
>CAKZPJ010000774.1 GCA_937138955.1 uncultured Flammeovirgaceae bacterium
AAAATTCGGGAAATGACCGCCATGCGAGATGAGGCTATTTGGCAAGCATTGCAAGGTGAGAAAATAGATTTGGCGGCGGCTGATGCGCAGACGAGTGAGCTACCCCCGGTAGAATCTAACTACAAGTCGGAAGATGCCAGCGGTAGCGATCAATACCTCTACGGGCAAGATGCGCTGGATAAATTCACCATGGCACCGGGTTACCAAATTGAGTTATTTGCTTCAGAGCAAGAATTTGAGGATTTGGCGAATCCAGTTCAGCTATCGTTTGACAACCAAGGGCGACTTTGGGTAGCGACGATGCCGAGCTATCCGCACTACAAACCGGGTGACGGAAGACCCAACGATAAGATCATCATTCTGGAAGATACCGATGGTGACGGAAAAGCCGATAAGCAAACTACTTTTGCCGACGGCTTACACCTACCGGTTGGCTTTGAGATCGCGCCCGAAGGAGTGTATGTCTCCCAACCGCAGGATTTACTACTATTCAAAGATACTGATGGCGATGATCAAGCTGATGTGCGCGAAGTGCTGCTCAGCGGTTTTGATGATCATGATACTCACCATATGCACAGCGCGTATACGGGTGATCCCTCGGGTGCCATCTACATGGGAGAAGGAGTGTTCTTGCATACTAATGTAGAAACTCCTTACGGCCCGTTGCGAGCCACCAATGGTGGGTTTTACCGCTACAGCCCGCAACGACGTCGGCTAGAGCGGGTGGCTCAGTTACCTATTCCCAACCCCTGGGGCATTGCCTTTGACGAATGGGGGCAAGATTTCTACGCCGACACATCAGGCCCAGATGTTCACTGGATGATGCCGGGTGAAGTAAAATCACGCTACGGAGTGGCTACATCCGAATCGCGCAACCTGATTGAAGATGCCCATCGGGTACGGCCTACCTCTGGATTAGAGTTTGTTTCCAGTCGCCACTTTCCCGAGGAGGTGCAGGGCGATTTGTTGATTAACAACACCATTGGTTTTTTGGGAACAAAGCAACATACGATGGTAGACGATGGCACTGGATTTGAAAGTCAGCACCGCTTTGACTTAGTACAGAGTGCTGACCCGAACTTCCGTCCGGTAGATATGGAGTTTGCTGCCGACGGCTCCCTTTATTTAGTAGACTGGCACAATATGTTAGTGGGGCACATGCAACATAATGCGCGCGATCCTTATCGCGACCATGTTCACGGACGTATCTACCGGATCACGTATCCGAACCGTCCGCTGGTAGAACCGGCTGAGGTTGCGGGAGCCACTGTTGATCAACTGCTAGAAAACCTAAAGCTTCCTGAGTACCGTACGCGCTATCGTACTCGTCGTGAACTGAGGGGGAGTAACTCGCCCGAATTGCCTTCTCGCTTGGAAGCTTGGGTAGAAAATCTGGATGAAAACGATCCTCGCTACGAACATCATTTGCTAGAAGGATTATGGGTAAGCTGGGGCCTCAATCAGATAAATCAGGATTTGCTGCGTCGTTTATTGAAGTCCGAAGATTATCGGGTGCGATCTGCTGCTACTCGAGTGCTGCGTTACACGGGTCATCAGGTGGAAGATCAAGCTGATCTACTGATGCAGATGGCGCAGGACGAGCACGGACGAGTTCGCCTGGAAGCGATGGTCGCAGCCTCTTGGCTGGAAAAAGAACAAGGGTTACCGATTGTAGCAGCGGCCGGTGAGAAACCCATAGACGATTGGATGCAAACCACCTACGAAACTGCACTAGCCCATTTAAACGGACGCTCAATAGAACCAGAAATGGATAAAATGTTAAGCACTCGGTTGGCAGGCCCTGCCAAACAACTATTTAATGCCGGTCAGGAAATCTACAGCCGGGAAGGGTACTGTTCTACTTGTCATCAGCCCAACGGAGAAGGATTAATTGCTTCAGGATTCCCCCCACTGAAAGGAACCCCCTGGGTAGAAGGTAATGAAGAGCGTCTAATTAAGATTGTCCTAAAGGGGTTATACGGCCCAATGGAAGTGCTGGGTCACTCATATCTGGGGCAGGTACCGATGACCCCTTTCGGAGGTATGCTGAATGACGAAGAACTAGCATCCGTGCTAACTTACGTGCGAAATGCCTTTGGCAATAAGGCTTCGGCTGTACGGCCGGAAAAGGTAGAAGAAGTGCGAGCTGCTACGGAAAACAAAACTGGATTCTATTCCCCAGAAGAACTACTGAAAGAGCATCCTCTGGAGAATTAGAAGGCATCTAAAATAAAGATATTGTAGTATGATACTCAACCTACCTTGGAATAAAATGCGCTACAAACGCTCTATTATATATTTTTACCTCTTCTGCCTAACCGCCTGTTCTTTGTCGCCTGAAGTCAACGACCCGGATACTCCCTTCAAGCCCTGGGACTTTGACCGATCGTTACTCAGCAAGTTCAGCCCCGAGCACTCCTTCGATCATAGAAATTCCCGATCACCCCGGCAGGTGATTCCCTTGGCCGATCACTGGACGTTCGACTACCGCCCTTCCTCCCGGGAAGATACTACACTGGTCCAGCCTAATTTTGATGATAGTCAATGGTCGGCTGTTGGGATTCCCCATACCTGGCAAACTTACGAAACCACAGGTGGATTGCATCCATTCATCTTAGCCGCTTCTGAGCGGGACGATTCGTACTGGTGGCAGGGTTGGGGTTATTACCGGACAACTTTCACGGCCGATACGGCCT
>CAKZPJ010000775.1 GCA_937138955.1 uncultured Flammeovirgaceae bacterium
TCCGATAAGGGAACTATGAATAAATGTTCTTGTTTAGATAGTCATTTTTGAATTTACCTTCTGGATCATGTAGTTTGGCAAATGCAAGAAAATCATTGTATTTAACATACCTACTTGCCAACTTCTCTTTGGATATCGTAAATAGTTTACCCCAGTGGGGACGAACGCCGTAGGGCGAAAGTGCGGCTTCAATCTTAGGCAGCAGCTTTTGTACTTCACTCCAATTCTGCTTCCAGGTGAAGTGAATGGCTACCGAATCTTGCTGATAGCAAGGACTCATCCAAAAACTGTCCGCGGCAATGGTTCGTATTTCAGAAATCAGTAGTTGGGGATAAATCTCATCGCCCATTTTCTCTACTGCCATCATCGCATCTACTGCATTCCGACGGGGTACAAAATATTCTGACTGTAGCTCTTCACCACTGCTGGGAGTAAAACCCATTTTGAAGTGCGGCAAGCGGTCGTACCAAGGGCCAGGCACCCCTAACTGCTCGGTACAGTGCTCCGCCGAAAGTCGAGTAATAGGGTGTAGGTTTCGGGTAGCCGCTTGCGCTCCGTAAAAATCAGCTTCCATACCCGAAGCACTCGCTTCTACTTTACGTTTTATCCATATTTGACTTAACTGGTCGTTCTGCCAGTCGGTGAACAGGCTCCCGCTATAGCCACTAGACATAATCTCATCAAAATGATCCTTTAGTGATGCCAGTGGTAAATCCTGAAATAAATCCTGCCGTACTTCAAAGGTGTCTTGAATGTCCAGCGTTAATTGGGTGATAAGTCCAATAGCTCCCAGATTCACTACGGCTCCGTTAAATATGTCACCATCTTTTTCTCGGTTTAAGGTAACTACTTCACCCTGCGGAGTGACAAATTCTAGGGCGACCACGGCGGTAGACAAATTACCATTATTTACCCCTGAACCGTGCGTACCCGTTACACAAGCCCCTGCCACTGATATGTGCGGTAGCGAAGCCAGATTGTGCAAAGCGTAGCCCCGCTGATGAAGTTCTGGAGCAAAATCGCCGTAACGAACACCGGCTTCTACGGTAATCGTCTTAGCTTCTTCGTTAACCTCTACCACTTTGTTAAGACGCTGGGTAGAAATCTGGTTGAATGGACTGTCGGCAATATTGTTGAAGCAGTGGCGGGAACCCAGTGGTTTTTGTAGGTCTAGCTTTTTTACCAATGCCGGAATTTCTTCTACGCTGCGCGGTTCATACAAATTTTTCGCTTGGTAGGTATAATTCCCCGCCCAGTTTTTACGTACCATTTCCTTAGATTGAGCTGAATGATGAAAGGATGATAAAAAACCACCAGCTACTAAGGCCGAGGATGTTTTCAAAAACTCTTTTCTTTTCATGGGTTAGGTTATTGGTAGGCGAGAATGCTTATAAGTATAAGAAAAGAATAGCAGTTTTCCTTACTAATACTTAATATGATCGCATCGACCTAATGACATATTAACCCTGCTTTATTCCTTCCTGCTTCATTAATTCAAGGCCATAATTTCGAATAACTTCTATGATGGGAATAGTGGTCTTGCCTTTCTCCGTCATAGAGTACTCTACTTTAGGCGGTACTACCGGATATACTTCGCGATGGATAAATCCTTCTGCCTCCAGTTGCCTTAATTGAGATGTCAGCATTTTATCGGTAATGTGCGGAATATCCTTCTTCAGTTCGCTATAACGCATCACCCTGCTTTTTAATCGCCAAAGTATGGGAATCTTCCAGGTACCCCCAATTCTACCCATAGCAAACTCTACCGGGTTGTAGTACAACTTGTTCTTATACAGAAATTCGGGCATAATAGATTGATTATCAATACACTTTCAAAAAAGTAAGTACCTCTCAAATGGGTAAGTATATTGATAAAGGTAAGCATCTCATCTATATTCATCCCATCACTTATTCAGAATATCTCTTGTTAAAAGTAAAATAAAAATGGAAAATACCGCTAAAGAAATACTTTCGTATGTGCACGCGCACGGTACGCCTTCCAAAGGTAAAATTATTATGGTGGCTAGTAGCCCAACCGTCTCTGAGCAAACGGGCTGGCCTATCGGCTTCTGGGCTGCTGAGCTAACGCACCCGTTGCATGTCTTTCAGGAAGCAGGCTATGAAGTTGAGTTGGCCTCTAACGAAGGTGAAAAAATTGTAATGGATGCTTACTCCGACCCAACCGATGATAGTCAATACTCCGCCCACGATGTTATCTCTTTGGGCTATATGCAGCTAGACTGGTTCGATAAAATGTTAGCCAACACTAAGAAATTGACAGAGGTCGATATTAATGATTACGATGCTATATTTTTGGTGGGTGGTCAAGGGCCTATGTACACCTTTAGAGGGAATGAAGCATTAGAAAATCTATTTGCTGGTTTTTATGAAGCCGAAAAACCAAGCGCAGCCGTGTGTCATTCAACAACTTTACTATTAGAAGCTAAAAAGTCGAATGGTGAGCTGATCGTTAAGGGCAAAACCTGGACTGGTTTTGCCAATGCTGAAGAAGAATACGCGGATCAGGCAGTAGGGCAGAAGATACAACCCTACTGGATTGAAGAAGAGGCTCGCAAGATGAAAGACTCCAACTTCAAAGTAGCTGCTCCTTTTTCTTCTTACGCCATTGTTGATGGAAACCTAATTACCGGTCAGCAACAAAACTCCGGTGCGGCAGCAGCCAGACTAGTCGTTGAACAACTGAGCCAAGCGTAAGGTGGCTACTCGGAATGATGGTCCATCATAAATGCTTGACCAGAAAGGAAGAATTACTGGCGGGTATTCTGCTGCTTTTTCTGGCGAGTAGCAAATGCTACGCACAGAGTTTTGAAGTTATGCCGGGTACCCAGCGAATATTTATCGATGCCCAATACCTCGCCCTATTTAATAATTCACCGGGCTTCTCTCTATTCAGTCGAGCTCGAGCTACTACCGAATATGATGAGCAAACCACTGATCTTTTTATCGGAGCTTATCTTAATTATACTACAAAATCAGGTTTTGGCGGAACAGTTCTGGGGAGAATATCAAGTTTTAATTCGGGAGTTGATGTTGGTGGGCATTACTTTAAAGCCAATGACCGGTTTATGATCTACGCTTTACCCTCTATCAACCTTGGTAGTGAGCTACTTTATAGCTGGTTTTCTATTTTACGATTTACCCCTAAATTGAAAGGTGACTGGAAGCTATATACCAGCTTAGAGCTATTCTCCGCCTTTGTACAAACCGGGCACACATCAAGTGTGCAACGTATTCGGGTTGGAGTTGATAAAAGGGGATACCAATTTGGGTTGGCAGTCAACTTTGCTAGTAGGGGCAAACAGTTTGAACTCACCGATACTAATTCGGGCGTATTTTTAAGAAAACAGTTTTAACGATTTGAATTATGAAACTAGCGTTTATCGGAGTTGGTAAGGTAGGATTTGCCTTGGCTAACAATTTACAGCAGAAAGGTCATCAGGTTATTATTGCTCACGATGACACTGATAGTGAGAGTGTAGTAAGTGCCCAACAAAAAAATTCAGCCTTTACCGCACTACCCGTTCAGAAGGCAATTGAAGAAGCAGAAATTATCTTTCTAGCAACTCCGTTTCGGGCTAGTGAGTCAATTCTAAAACCGCTGAATTTCAACGGTAAAACTTTGATTGATTGTACCAACCCAGTAGGTGCGGGAATCTCGCACGGATTAGCGAGTAAAATCTCGGGAGCCGAGAAAGTACAAGCGTGGGCACCCACCGCTCAAGTAGTTAAGTCCTATTCAATTTATGGGTATGAAAACTTAGAAAACCCTAGCTTTCCGAGCTACGATATAAAACCAGCCATGCTAATTGCCGGTAATGATACTGCCAGTAAACAGCAAGTTACTCAACTCAATTCTGACCTAGGCTTTGAAACGGTGGATATTGGTGACTTATCCCAGGCTTTGCATTTAGAACATATGACGCTGCTTTGGGTAAAAATGGTTCGGGCCGACGGACATCACCCCAATTTCACTTGGGCTTATTTGGAACGTTAGGCTTCTGAGAAAACTGTCTTTTTAGCCTACGATCATACGATTTGGTGGCGTTTTATCTACTCAACAATAGCAAAAGCCTGCTGTGGATTATCTACCAATAGCTGATTAATCTCCTGCTCCGTGAATCTCTTGTCTTTTAATAGTGGAATGAAGTGGGTAAAGATTCCTTCGTAGGGACGAATGGCTCCGCCTCGGGGAAAAGAGTTTCCGTCGTGCGAAATGAGTACTCGGGATAATAAGTCTTGCTCCTTGAGTGCCAACAAGTGCTGAATGTGACGATCTAATAACGCTTGATTCGCTTCAGTATCTTTTCCGCTAATTCGTAGCCCGTCCAGTGAAATCCATATACCTGCTTTTGCAGCTCCAATCAGTTCTTCGGAGGTTTCCATTTGGTGGGCGTGGGTCCAAATCCAGACGGAAGGTTTTACACTTTCTTCAGCCATTAACTCCTGAGCAAGTTTGGACACCGCCGGATTATTTCCGGTGTGGCAAGCAATCGTAAGCCCGGTAGCCCGACTGGTCTTTAATGCCGCCTGCATTAGCTTTTGATCAATATGCGAAACCTCTCCACCATCCGCAGCAATCTTGACAAAACCGGGACGAATGCCAGTTTGGTCAATACCCTTCTCGAATTCCTGAATCCAACGTTCAGCTAGTTGTTCAGCGGTTTCCTGGTAGGCATGTTTGGGAATGTAGCGATCATTAGCCGCTCCGTAGTAGCCAGTGTTTGTAATCAAGTAGATTTCACTTTCTTCGGAGAGTTCCTGTAGTAGCTGCACGTCTCGACCGAAATAAGCCGTGGTACAATCCAGAATACTGTTTACTTCTAAGGATTTAATTCGCTTCAAATATGGTAGCACTTGGGCTTTCAATGCAGCAACATCATAATTAGGTTGATAGCTTCGTTCCCCCCCAAAATTAGACATAATGTGTTCGTGGGTCAGGCAAACGCCCAACTCGCTGACATCAATAGCTCCAGTGACAGTATAAATTTTTGCAGCCTTCTTCTGCGCCATTCCAATGCTCGGCGAAAGCACGCTGCCCAATGATAGCAAACTGGATTGCTGAATAAACTGACGGCGGGTGGGCATAGGTAGACTATTTTTAATTCGGAAAATGTAATTTACTCTTCCTCTCTGTACCAGATCGCTATTCTTGCAAATCAACAATGAAGAAGCCATCGCTGCCTTCTTTTTGATAAAGGGGCATAAAGATGAGTCCGTCCTGCGGAGACACAATTGGGCCATCTTTGTCTTGAGCCAGCACTTCCCCTTTTTGCACGGGTTTAAAGTTAAAGTAGCCATCGTTCATACTAAACTTAGCTCCTTCGTGTACTACGTGCATCGATTTAGCTGTAACTCGGCTAGGTAAGCCGGAAGCTAATTGTTGTAAATAACTAGCTCGATCTTCCTTAAGGCTTTTAGGGGCATCTTCAATTGCTCCGGCTTCCAACAGCATTGACCAGACACCTGCTTCATGCAAGTCAATGGCATCAGAAGAACCAATTTGCCCACCTTCAAACGCAAACGAGATAAAACCCCGATCGCAACTGTAGTTTAGTAAGGTCCCCTTGAGAAAATACTCCATATTTACCACGATCGGAATATGTAGGGCTTCAACAATAGGATGATCAGCGTAGTACTCAGGTACAATAACGAAACTACCTTTCTGAGCTGATGTAGTATGTAAGTCTGCAATAATCTTGGTAGAAAACGACTGTTCCGCGTAATGATCAATAACTTCTAGCAAAGCAATAGCTTCTTGATCTTCCGGCTTGGAATGTTTAATAGTATCAGCCCGTAGAAATCGCAAATGCGCCTCAGTCCAGCAACGGTTCAAATCATACGCTAGATAGCGCCGTTGCTCAGCTATAGCCGCCAGGTTGCCTCGCAAGCCAATAACTTCGCCATTAATAGTGTAGTTTTTTAGTTGTTCAAATACTCGCTCTGTAGCTCGAATTCCCTCTATCTCATTTCCGTGTAATCCACCAATCAGTATTATTAGCGGTCCGGGGCGACCGTGAGTAAGGTGGCCAATTATTCTATCCTTCATTCTGTTCTTCCAGTACATTCAATAAGCTTGCAGTTACATTTAAAAAGTTACCCTCCGAAATGATGCCAACTAACGCACTATTTTTTACCACTGGTAAACAAGGCGAGTTATGTTGCTTCATCAGTCGCATAGCTTCCATCACGGTTTTGTCAGGAGCAATGGTAATTGGGTTGCTAATCATTAAGTCTTTTACGGCTTTTTCTTCACATTTATCATGTCCAGCTCTATCTACTAGATAACGGATCAGGCGACGGGCAGTTACCAATCCGCACAGGTTTCCTTTTTTATCTTCCACCGGTACAAAGCGCACCCGTTGCCAATCCATAATATTAGCTACCAGTTCAGGAATATCGTTTTCTTCTACACTGAATATATCGCGAGTCATAAATTCTTCAATCAATAGAGAGGTAGCTGACCATTCCCTAGAATCTTGCCGAGCAGCTAGTTCCCACTCATGAATTGGCTTACCCGATTTCTGATTCTTAATCATGGCCGAAGTTAGCGTAGATGAGCGTTCGTCATCCAGCACCTCTTTGCTCAACTTACTAAACGATTGCAGAATCCAGTAAGACCCAGTACGGCGCAATTGATTTCTAGCTTCAATAATACCCATGTAGTAGTCTATATCTTCCGAACTCACTTGGCGTTTTTCTAGACCTTGTCGAGCCAGCGGTAGTAGTTCTTTAGCAATTAGTTCGCTAGTACTGATTTTCTGTCCGTTGAGCCAAATCAGATCAGTATCATGACCAGAAAAAGCAGAAGAAACAAAATTAGATTGTGCATCGTCAAACTCCATCTTTTGGGTGATGTCACCGTACTCTTGATGCGCGCCTTCCATTAGCCCTAACCAGAAAGCTGAATTAGCCACCTCGTCGACGATACTAGGACCAGAAGGTAATAGGCGGTTCTCAATTCGTAAATGGGGTTTTCCGTTAGGGCTGATTCCGTAGCAGGGGCGATTCCAGCGGTATACGGTAGAGTTATGGGTCATCAAGCTACTCAGATCGGGCGTTTTTCCTTCTTCCATCATCTTCGCAACATCTCCATCAGGCTCAGTCATCAGCATGGGGCGGAATCGAACAATGTCCTCCCGGTACAGCTCAATAATGGAATCTTGCATCCAGTGGTTACCAAATGTTACTCGAGGACTACGGTCGCGTAAGTGTTCCGATACTACCCGCGTATCAATCGACTGTTGAAAAAGAGCTATGCGAGTTTCGCTCCAGAGTCGTTTCCCGAACAAAAAAGGAGAGTTAGTAGCAATGGCTAATGTGGGTGCCGCAATAGCTAATGCAATATTATACTTCGGCACAAAGTCTTTCGGCGTTACCTGCAAATGCACTTGGAAGCTGGTATTACACGCCTCTAGCATAGCGGAATCGTGCTTAATATTCAACTCGTCAATACCCCGAATGCTTAGTTCGTATTCACGCCCGCGCATTTTGCTAAGTGCTTCCATCAGGGCATGGTAGCGGGGCAAAGGCGTGCAATTATGATCCTCCATATCCGTCTTTCGTAACGTGGGGAGAATTCCTGTCATTACCGGATCAAAACCCATTTCGGAACCCAGCGCGTAAAGTTCCTCCATATTTTGAGCGATGTTTTGCGCTAGGTCAGAAAAACAAGTACCGGTAAATTTTAATGGGTCGAGATTAATCTCAATATTGAACTTCGCCAACTCGGTGGTAAACCCCGGCGACTGAATGCGATCCAGCACTTCCAGTGAGATGGGTTTAGGCTTGCAATGAGAATCTACTAAGCATAGCTCTTGTTCTGCCCCAATGTGAATAGGATCTTCGTTAAACCAAGACTCTTCCAGCATCGTTTCTAGTGCCTTCAGGTCTTGTAAGATATTTCGAGTGTTGCGGTTGAGGTCATCCCGACTTGAAACCAGCTTGACGTTTAGTGTGCCCATATTGTAAATTAGGTTGCTTGCTCAATATAATAAATGATTTTTGCTTCCTATGGTTTAGAAGCTGTTTGAGTTAACTCTTCTTGTTTCTTAGGAATCTTTTTCCGCCACTCGTCGGCTTTTTTTCGCACCGTAGCGTAGGCTACGCCACTCAAAAAGAGCCTAGATTGACAAAAATCTCTCTCCTAATAAATCAAAAAATATAACTCAAACAGCTTCTTAGATAAGCTATTTAATGGGTTATAGCCCATATGGATAGAATGTATATAAAAACATTACAGTGTAAGATCAAACACTAAATCAGTTGCTGATAAAATGAACTAAGCGCGATCTTAGCTCTTCAGACTCTAGAGCCAAAATATAAGACTATCTGATGACCACAAAAATAGCTTTCTTAAAGAAAAATAGTATCCTGCTGCTTATTGGCTTCATTATCCTACTGATCTTCGCTAGTTCGTTTACGGCTTTTTATAGCCGAATGGGAGCCGCCCAGCAGCGATACGATACCATTCAGCTTTACACCGCGATAGTACAAGGAATGCTATTACTCATCGGGATTCCTATTCTAGTAATAGTTATCTTCCGATTACAACGCGATGAGAAGAAACGCCATCAGCTACTAGCGCAGCTAGACAACAGTAATCGAGAGTTTGTCTACAACGATGGGCAAGCCCTTAATAATCAAGAAGCAACGCAGATTTCCAAACGCTTAACCCAAAACCTGGAGAAGGTTGTAAATTTCATTAGAAACTTGGGTGAAGAGGAATCAGAATGGGCTGAGCTAGACGATAAGCAAAAAGAGCTGAACAAAAACACGTTAGTAGGTGAGTTGCTCAAAATGCAAGAGAAGCTTGCCCAAATAAAGCAAGAGGATAATCTCCGTTTATGGGCTACTGAAGGAGAAGGGAAAGTAGCTGAGATTACCCGCACTCACCAGACGAACCTTACTGCGCTGGGAGATCAACTACTCGCATATATCGTCAAATACGTAGAGGCCAATCAGGGCGGATTATTTATCGTTAATGATACCGATGTATCTGATCAACATCTGGAAATGGTAGCATGCTACGCCTACGACAAAAAGAAACACGAAGAAAGAATAATAAAACCTGGACAAGGCTTGATCGGTCAAACCTTTATTGAACAGAAAACTATACGTCTTAAAAACATTCCGGAAAATTACGTCCGAATTACTTCAGGATTAGGAGAAACTACCCCATCGTACCTAGTAGTTATACCGCTAAGATTCAATGAGCAGGTACTAGGAGTATTAGAAATAGCCGCTTTTCATGAACTGAGTGACTTTAAAATCGAATTTCTCGAGCAAGTTGGGGAAATTATTGCTTCCTCAATCTCGGTTGTTCGTACTAGTCAACACACTAAACTGCTATTGGAAGAGTCAAAACAGCAAGCTGAAGAGATGCGAGCTCAGGAGGAAGAAATGCGCCAAAATATGGAAGAGCTGCAAGCAACCCAAGAGCAACAACAGCGTCTTCAGCAAGAGTTGCAGGAGAATGAGAAAACATTACAAGAGAAATTAGCGGAGTTGAAGGTGGTGAATGCAAACAGTGAGCATATTCGCCAAGAAGAAAAGCAGCGAGCGGATGAGCAAATTAAAGCCCGCAATAAAATGATGGAGAAAGCAATGCAAAAGTTTAAACTGAGAGAACAAGAGCTACTATCCGAACTAGAAGAAGCTAAAAAGTAAAGTATACAAAACTAAAATCGGGACAATTATGAAAGAAGTAAGAGAAAGTTATTTCGAAGCAGCGTATGATGAATCTATTAACGCAATTGTATCTAGGTGGCATACTGCTCCCTCATCAAAAGAGTTTAGAACTGGAATGAATCATATTGTAACATTATTGCAAAGCTCACCGACCGGTACCTTACTATCAGATACTACCAATCTAGGGGCAATTAGTGATGAAGATCAAGTATGGTCTTACACTGAGTGGCTGGGACAAGCTTTGGAGCACGAATACGAAACGTTAGTACTTATAATGTCTTCTGATATCTTCGCCCAAATGTCAGTAGAAGATATTATGGAGCAAGCTAATGCGGCTACTAACAATCGGGTAGTGAATCAGTACTTTGATAATGAGCAAGATGCTCGAGCTTGGATTAAGCAAAGATCAGAATCAGTTAGTTCGATGTAACTACTTTATACAAATTTTTGGAAAGCTCGCTGATTAACTTCATCGAGCTTTTTTTTGCTTGCTCAACAAAATACTCGAATAAACATTATTGTATTTTTTCACTAATCTGGTTACATATCTCATTCCTCCTCTACTAAGTTATAAATAGCTCTTTAGCTCTTTAGCTCTTTAGCTCTTTAGCTCTTTAGCTCTTTAGCTCT
>CAKZPJ010000776.1 GCA_937138955.1 uncultured Flammeovirgaceae bacterium
GGACGAGATTGATCTTTCTTCACCTCGAAAAAAGCTTCGCCCTGCAATTGTAAAAGGCGTTCTGTAGTAGAAAAGTCTTTGGGATAAGTAATTTTACTTCCGGCGTTCAGTTGCACTTGAGTTCCATCACTCAGATAGATCGTCGATCGTTGTCCCCAAGGATTTTTCTTCGTAACCCAAACCAACTCTGGCTCAGCTACTGTTCGGGGCTGTCCTAATAAAAAGCTTGCTATCAGTGCCAGCACTATCGATGCAGCCGCTAATAACCTCCCCATTTGCTGGTAATCCCATTTATTGGATTGATAATTAGCGAGTGGCAATGGGCTGTTTTTACTATACATTACCGCTGCTGGACTTAAAGGAATAATCGGTATCTCAGGTGGAGATGTATCTGGCTTCAAGCCAATTTGCCCCTCAATTTCTAACCATATTCCGTCAACCTCTTCACTATCAAGTTTCCTAGACTTAAGAGGAAGAGCATGTATAATGGCTTTTGCCTCCTGAAGAAGCACAGCTTTTTGCGGGTGTTTACCTAACCATGCTTCCCAAAACAAATTAGATTCTACAGTAGGTTGAAGTATCCATTTTCGGAAGTAGGGATCTAAGGCAAAATCTTCAGAAGTATAGTGTTGATAATCCATAAGGTGATGAAACACCCTATAATGACTTATATCGGACAAATCTATCCCTTAGAAATAAAGTTTTTTCTAATATTTGTAATCAATGCAAAGAATACAGCTATATTTTTGCAAATTCCTATAAAAGCAACAGTTTAATTAAAAATAGAAGTAGTTTTCGTTTGGAGTAGATTGGCTTTCTAGTCTAGAAAGCAGGAAGCTAATGCTCCGTTAATGGTTAAATAGGATGAGGTGCCTATGAGTTTTAGCGGTTCCCGTCGGGACATAGAACACGAGCACACCCTAGCTATTGCGGAAGGTTCAGTGCAGAGATAGGCTAAAATTCATTTCTGACTATCCCAAGCTTCATTTAGGCTTACCAGAGCAATAGTAGTAACCAAACAACCATTAAGCGTTTAAGGGCGGAAAGTGCTTTCCAAGCCAACGTATACACAGAAGCTACATTAATGGCCATTAGCTCTGCTATCTTTTCGTAACTTAATTCTTCAGAATACAATAGATGAAGTATCTCTTTTTGACGAGGAGGAAGTTCTGCCAAAGCTTTATGGAGCATCTGTTTTCGCTCTGCTTTAAGCTCAGCATCCATTAATTTTACTTCCGTAGATTCGATAAATTCCTGCTCGTAATAGCTTCCTTGCTGCTGGTCTCGGTAGGTCTGATTTTTGAGTTCTCGGTATATTTTGAATCTTAAAGCCTTAAATAAGTAGTACTTAACGTTATCAGTAGAAGAAAGGGATGCCCTCTGATTCCAAAGCTCTACAAACAGGCTCTGAATAACATCTTTAATCAGGGAGCTATTCGAGTGAATTTTAATTCCGTAGTGGTAAAGTTCTTGGACATGGTGCCGGTAAATATTCTCAAATGCTGGTTTACTACCTCTTCGAAAGGAATCCCATACCGCCTGATCAACAGCATTTTTACTCTGCGGCTGAGGTAAATCCATTGGTGGGTTCGATAATTCTTGGTAGGGTGCTATACTTTAATATAAATAATTTTATTAATACTACAAAATAGCAAACAGATTGTGGAAGGCACATTACAATGCACAAATCTCTAAAGTTCACTTTGAAAAGAAAACCTACTGAAAATTATAGCGAAAACCCAACCTCAGGCCGAACGATTGAGGTTGACTGCTAAAAGTAGCACTATTACTAGCCAAGTTGGTCAGCGCAAATTGATAGGAAGGAGTAAATGAGAGTGAATAGTTTCGCATTAGTTGGTAAAACACTCCACCCGAAATCATTCCGCTAAAATACCGCGTATTGAACGGGCTATTTCCATCGCGGCTAATGGTAGAAGAGGCATACTGATCGGAAGAAATTCGGTTACCCAAAAACAGGTTAGTAGCTATCCCCGGACTCACTAAAATAGTAAACTTAGAGAAGCGAACATTGTACCCAATAAGCAGCGGAACCGATATAAACTGAAACTGATTATCTACTTCACTCGGATTACCAATAGGAGTTGTATTAGAATAAGTAGCGGCATTCGCTTGAGCGTTGGTAGCTACTAACGGATAACGTTTTCCCGACTGTAAGTCAACTACCGTATAACGGGTTTCGGTAGTAGTTTGAAAGTTTTGAAAGTCTAAACCGGATTCAATGCTCCAGTGCTCACCCAATTCCAGTCCAAAATTTAATCCATAGCTGAATGAGAGTGATGATTGATTCTGTAACCCTTCTTCTACTGCTGAAGATGGTGCTGCACTACTATTGCTCATTCGGGCAACAAATAAGTTATCAGACTGGGTATCAAAATTGGAAGGGCTTAGCGATTCCCCCGCTAACGCAAAGTCAGAGAAAGCCCCTCCCGAAGGCTGAGATTGGAAATTCGGATCAAAGAAACTGGGGGCCATTGCCAACCCGGCAAAAAATTGAGTGACTCGCTTTTCTGACTTTCGGGCAAACTCATTACGTTCTTGGGGTACAAGAAATAATTCTTCTATGCCGTCTACCCAGGTAGGTTTGCTTAAGGCTAAACCACCAGGCGGTAGGGCGGATAATCGCCCTACCTGATGGTTAGAGAGAAGTTCCTCTTCTCTCGGGCTTACTTCTTCATTAGGGAAAATAAGCGTCTTGGCGGTTAATTGCTCAGTAGCTATGTTGCTGACTGATACCGCTTCATTTTCTTTATCAGCATCAACCACCGCTATATTGCTACCGGCAACGGTCTCTTGCTTCATTCTAAACTGAGAGTTATTTTCTGATTCTGACGTAGCTAGGGAAGATTGATCACCATTAGTTATAGAATTGTCAGTAGTTAACCTCTCATTTGATGAGTTAGCTGCTGGCAGTTGATTATCCTCATTAGCAATAGTTACCTCTGATTGCTCAGCAGAGAGCGTATTTTTGCCAGAGGATTGAGCAGTTAGGGGGCTACGCCGCTCCACAGCTGATTGATCTAACTGCTTTATCTCTGTTTCTTGTTGTTCCGCTATTGAATCTGAGTTCTTGGAACGAGTAAGAGTATACCAACCTAATCCGGCAATGCAAAGTAACAGTACTGCCGCCGCTGCTCGGTAAAAAAAGAAACCTCGTTTGTATTTGCCACCTTCTTGGGCAGCTAGCTGCTGATCAATATTCTTCCAGACATTAGGCGAAGGGGGCATCTCTGCCGATTCAAAAGCCTTCTGCCATTGCTCCTCGTACGATTTATTTTCGGACGCCTTAGCCATGTTTCACCTCCCCAGTTTCAGTAATTAAATCTCTAATCAGCGAACGGGCCCGGGCGTACTGAGATTTGGACGTTCCTTCGCTGATACTTAACATATTGGCAATCTCCTTATGCTTGTAACCCTCAATAGCGTAGAGGTTAAAAATAACCTGGCAGCCCTGAGGTAATGATTGTAGAATAGCCAGTAAATCTCGGTAGTTGTAGTTAGCAATCTCCACATCTTCATTGCCAATATGATGAACTTCTTCAATGTCAAGATGTGGATATAAATAAACCTTTTTCCGATGATGATTGAGTGCCGTGTTGATGACAATCCGTTTGATCCAGTACTTGATCGCTGATTCACCTCGGAATTTTTCCAGACTATTGAAAATTTTAACAAAAGCTTCTTGCAGCACATCTTCAGCATCTTCGCGGCTCTTACAATAGCGCGTACATACCACCATCATCTGGCTGGCATACTGTTCGTATAGCTCGTGTTGGGCCAATCGCTCACCTTTAATACAGCGAGCAACTAGCGCTTGTTCATTCTGCATGCAACTTGCTGAGTAATCGCAATAGTTGAAATT
>CAKZPJ010000777.1 GCA_937138955.1 uncultured Flammeovirgaceae bacterium
GGAAGAGCCACCGATTGGAAATATAAAGATCAGTACGTCTATGAACTAACAACGATGCCTGGATGGGCCGGTTCATCCTGGTATCACTTCCGCTATATGGATGCCAACAATGAAGAGGAGCTGGTTAGCCAAGAAGCTCAATCCTACTGGGGAAACGTAGACTTGTACATCGGTGGAACCGAACATGCCACGGGTCACCTGCTCTACTCCCGATTCTGGACAAAATTCCTGCACGACCGAGGCTACGTAACGGTAGATGAACCTTACCAAAAACTCATCAACCAAGGAATGATTCAGGGACAATCCAGCATTGTCTACCGAGTCAAAGGAAAAAATGAATTTGTTTCGCTGGGATTGAAAAACCAGTACGAAGTAACACCGATGCACGTAGATGTATCATTGGTCACTAATGATGTATTGGATACCAAAGCTTTTCAGCAGTGGCGGGATGATTTAAACGGTGCAAAGTTTATCTTGGAAGATGGTAAATACATCTGCGGATCGGAGGTAGAGAAAATGTCTAAACGACTGTTCAACGTAGTCAATCCCGACGATGTAGTTGAGCAGTACGGGGCTGACACTTTACGGCTATACGAAATGTTCTTAGGTCCGCTGGAACAATCTAAACCCTGGAATACCAACGGCATTGACGGAGTATTCAAGTTTCTGCGTAAACTGTGGCGACTGTTTCACGATGGTCAGGGCAACTTTTTGGTAAGTGATGCTGAGCCTACGCCCGAAGAGTTAAAAGTTTTGCATCGAGCTATTAAAAAGACGCAAGAGGATATTGAGAACTACTCGTTCAATACGGCGGTCAGTAGCTTTATGATCTGCGTAAATGAGTTGACATCACTTAAATGTAACAAACGAGCAGTGCTGACTGATTTGGTAGTAATTTTATCTCCGTTCGCCCCACATATTTCCGAAGAGTTATGGCAATTACTAGGAAATAGCGGAAGCGTCACCCAAACCGAATTTCCGGTTTATAATGAAAAGTATTTGATCGAAAGAATGCACGAGTATCCCATTTCGATCAACGGGAAGGTTCGGACGAAGCTAAATTTTGCTCTAGATATGTCTAAGGAGAATATTGAGCAGGCCGTTTTACAGGACGACACTGTACAACGCTGGCTAGACGGAAAATCTCCTAAACGGGTGATTGTGGTTCCTAAACGAATTGTGAATATAGTGATCTAATTACTTCGGCTCTTCGTCAACAATCATTGGAGTATTCACTGAATCGGCGGGAGCCACTAGCGGGTCGCCAGAATTAAGTGGATCAACGTAGGCCGAATCCGCCGATACTGGTTCTCCCGGCGGAAATACAGTAACCATTTCAATGGTTTTGATAGAATTATACTTTTTAGGATAGCTTACATCGGCCATAATTCCGTAGCGGCTCTTATCCGTTACAAATTGCTTGGGCATAAAAGCCGCCGTATCTCCTTCAAATAACGAAAAATGAGTGGTTCGAACACTGTCATCCAGAATAAAGCTACTTTGAAACGCCGGACATATCATTCCCCGGTGGCAAGCCGACAGTGCCAGTAAGATAAATATGTACTTTGTGGTATACTTAATAATGCTCATCGCTAAACGTGAGAGCTGTTGCTCATTCTTTCCTTTGCAAATATTCGACTTTGATTAGCACTAAGCTTGTAAATAGTTATACAAAACTTACTCTGTTGTGTATTTTTATAATTAAGAGCAACTTTTTATTATATAACTATTAAACCATTGTATTATTTTTATTCATTCGTAAGTGGAGCGTACATTTCTGGCGGTCTTCCCATAAACATGGCACCGGTTACTCGGTCAGTATTATCGTACCTCCGGCGGAAATGTGGAGAAAAATCGTTGGTTTCTTGCATCCATTGCTGTAATGCATCATAGTGCTGGCGGATGATTGGGCGGTATTCAGCTCGAAAAGCTAAGTTATTTAACTCATATGGGTCATTTACCACATCATAAAGTTCAATAGCGGGGCGGGGCACTTGAAAAATCAACGATTGCGCCTCATTTAGTTCATCTTTTTCCTTCAGTCTCAGTAATGACTGGTGAGATAAGCTTCCTGCCAAATCTGCGGCCGTTCCGTGCGGAAGCTCAATATAGCTATTTACAATCAGCTTAAAGCTATCGCTGCGGACACTTCGCATGTGTTCGTCGCAGTCGTGCCAGTTACGCTCTCCATAAACGTATTCATCAGCCGCCGAGCTACTTTCGGTCAATATGGGTGCCATACTTTCGGCGAACATAACTTGAGGTTTTTCAACCCCCGCTAAATCAAGAACAGTGGGGGCCAACCTTAGCGTGGTAAGCAGATTTCCATTTACACTTGCTTCCGTTATTTGGGCGGGCCAATTGACAATAAATGGAGTTTTAATTCCTTCATCGTACAACGTTCCTTTGGCCCGAGTAAAGGGCTTGCCATTGTCACTCATGAAAATTACCACCGTGTTTTCTCGCTTACCGCGATCCTTCAATAACGCTAATGAGGCTCCAATTACGCTATCCATTCGGCTAATTTCATCGTAGTACATCGCTAAATCCTGACGAGTTTCGGGAGTGTCCGCTAAGTACGGGGGAATTACCACCTTGTCAGGGTTATGAGGATTGGCGATAGTATTCGGCTGATAGCTACGGTGAGGATCAAAAAAAGCGAACCAGGTAAAAATGGGTTGGTCACCGGCGTTGTCCAGGGCAGTAGCTAAATCTTGCCCCCGAGGGTTTCCTTTTCCCGGATTAAAATAATCAAACTGATTAGTTGCCTCCTTGCCAATATGCGATTTTCCCAGCAATGCCGTGTAGTAACCCGCGGCATCCAAATGATGAGCCACCGTTTTTTCATCGACTTTTAGTGGGGTGTGTAAATCTTCCGTGCGTAAAGTATGAGCAAATTGGCCAGTTAGTAAACTAGTACGGGTAGGACTACACTGGGGAGTAGGTAAAAATACATTGGTAAACCGAATACCTTCTGCTGCCAATTGATCAATGTTGGGAGTTTGAATGGCTGGGTTACCGTAACAACCAAAGTCGCGCCATCCGGCATCATCGGCTATAAAGACAATAATGTTAGGCTTATCAACCGTATTTTGAGCGAATGCACTCTGAAAGAGCAGAGATAAGACAGTATAAAGAAAGAACGTTCTCATAAAATCAGGTTAGGTTATAGGCTACCGAGATACGAAACATTTGCAAGTTTAACAAGTTGGATTTTCTAATTATGAAGCAGTTCGCCGATCTATTTGTCCAACTTGACCAGACCAATAAAACCAATGCGAAAGTAGCGTTACTGCGTGACTATTTTGCCAAGGCTCCTGACCGAGATAAGCTTTGGACTATTGCATTTTTCAGTCACAAACGACCCAAACGTCCGGTTAACTCTACTCTACTGAAAACCTGGACGATGGAATTAGCTGGATTACCAGAATGGCTTTTTAAAGAATCGTACTCGTTTGTAGGCGATCTAGCCGAAACCATCTCGCTACTGCTCCCTCCGCCTACCCAAACCCAAGATCAGCCTCTGGCCTACTGGGTTGATTACCTACAAGGTTTGAGCAAATTGGAGGAAGATGAAAAGAAAGAACGAGTACTTGCCGCTTGGCAGCAAATGACGCAGCCCGAAAAATTCGTGTTTACCAAACTGATGACCAGTAGCTTTCGCATCGGAATTTCTCAGGGTTTAGCCATTCGGGCGTTGGCAGAACAAGCCAAACTAGATAAAACTATTGTGGCTCACCGACTGATGGGCGACTGGAACCCCAATGAGGTCTCGTTTGAGTCTTTAGTACTAAAAGAAAGTCGGGAGGATAACCTTTCTCGTCCCTACCCTTTCTTTTTGGCGCATCCAATAGAAACAGATGAAATTCAAAAAGAGCTT
>CAKZPJ010000778.1 GCA_937138955.1 uncultured Flammeovirgaceae bacterium
TCTTCACTTCCCATGACGAAGCGATTACCAGGCCGAGCCTGACGAGGATTTTCCTGAAACTGCTCTAAAGTTAGCCCTCCCGGAATTTCGTAGAACAAATCGGAGTAAAGAAAGCTAGCCGAGAGCGTATTTTGCTTAGAAATATCAAACTCGCCCCGCAGCTCAAGCATATCTCGCTCCATTGCAGTGTGATCCCGATAGCCTTCGGCCTGCTGATGAGCGTAGCGAATGGCCCACCGACTCTGTTCACTAAATTGCTCTACTGAGGCAGTATGTCTTTGGAGCCCAAATGAGCCAAAGGTAGTGCCTAATTCTACTAGACTACCATCTGATTTCGATGGTAAACTACGGATATTTACTACTCCACCAGTACCAGCTCCGTAAACACTCCCCGCGGGACCTTTAATCACCTCAATTGTGCCAAAATTGCTAACATCCAGTAGGTTAAACGCAGTGCTTCCACTGGGGTCGGTGAATGGAATATCGTTCCAGTAGACTTTTACATTACGCACCCCAAAAGGAGCCCGCAAAGCACTACCTCGTATAGCAATACGATAGCTGCCCGGAGCGCGCTGTTCCATTCGAACCCCCGGTAGGGTGTTCATGGTGGGTACTAGTGAAGTTTCATCATAAGCCCGAATTTCTTGAGAGGGCAGAACAGAAATTGCAATGGGGGTTTCTAGCAACTTCTGTTCAGTATCGTAACCAGTAACGACGATTTCATCCAGCGTTTCGGTGCGCATGTAGGAAGAGTCGATGCTAATTTGCGGATAAGCTTTGTAGAAAAGTAGGGTTAGAAAAAATGTGGTAAGTATGCGTCTGATCATGATCGGGGTTCTCACTAATTGGCTAAAGTAATTAAGAAGACAATCTTTTTTGGCGCAGAATAGTTAGATAAATAGAGAATACTACACAAAAACATAAATATTATGAAAAATCTGATTTATATAAGTGCATTTCTATTGCTAATCTCTGCTTGCTCACCTTCGCTGAATAGTATTAGCTCTCGAGATCGAACCCAACCGAATATAGTACAGCCCGAAGATGACGAGGAGTACGAATTGTTAATCTTCGATAACAATTTTGATCGTTGGTTACAGACCAATGGGCGTCCAATAAACTTTTACTCGCCTCAGTATTACGAGCAGAAAAATCGTCAATACGTAGCAGCCTGGAACGATAATGTGAGTAGGTACGGTGGAAACTCACCTTTTGAAAATATCATCAACTACGATTATGCTGAAGATTACGGAATAGAATTGAACTACCAGCTATTCTGGTACTTTAAATATGTAGAAGATTTATACGGACGACGGTATAACTTCCCGGTGTAATCAGTTACCCGCAATCCAGGAGATTTCTACTTGTTGTTTACCCCATTCTCGGGCTTTGCTAATATCAGTGCCCATATAGATGTCTATGCGCTTTTCCCAGCGTTTATTCATCTTATCAAGCACCCTGTAAGTACCAGGAAGTCCTTTAATTTTTACTTCGGCATTATGGTTAAGCCCGTATTTATGCAGCAAGTCACGAGATACTGCGATAGCTTTCATACCAGGCTTCAGTTTATCACCCCAAGCGGCAATATTGGGAGAGCCCTTTTTGGTTTGAGCTTCAACTGAATTATAAGCTGTAGCGGTAACTTCTAGGGTTTCCCGGTTTTGGCAGGAAAATAGTGCGGTAGCAAAAAGAATGGTTAATAGGTAAGTGGTAGTATGTTTTTTCATATCGATATTTGTATAGTGTAATTATTAATACAACGAATTAAGTCAGAGGTCGTTTAAAGTCAAGGAAATAGCAAAAAATTAGAATAACTCTTGTTGCTGACCAATAGAAAGTGGCTGAGGAGCCGATAAGCCTAAACTACACTCTTGGTTCAGTCGTCGCACCAAATAGATGCTGAGATCAACACAAAGAGCCTCTTCGGGTTGGTGAACAATAAAATATACCTCTTGAACTCCCTGTTTGAGCCATTCTTTTACTCGTGCTACCCAGGTGTCAATGCGGAGGTAGTCAGTATGGTGAAGCCGGTTTCCAACAAAACGAATCATAACCCTAGGAGTGGTCAGTCGCATATGCACTACGTCGCGGCGTCCGGCAGTATCGGTGATCACTGTGCTCACATTTAACTCCTCCAATAATTCAAAAGCCCGATCACGAATGCGGGGTTGATTGAACCAATCAGGGTGACGAAATTCAACGGCGAGTGGAATGTCCTGAGGCCAGTGCTCCAAATAATCGAAAAGTAACTTGCCCTGCTGAGGATGAAATGAAGGCGGAAGTTGCATAAAAGGAATTCCTAGTTGATTATTAAAAGCACGTAGTGCCGGAGTTAGCTGTTCCGTCGCATAAATCCCCTGCCCAAAATCTGCCTGATGACTAATAGACTGAGGTAGCTTAGGGCAAAAAGTAAATGAATCTTCTGCCTTATCCTTCCATTGAGTTACTTGGGCTACGCTGGGAAGTTGATAGTGAGTGCTATTGAGTTCAATAGTTGAGAAGTGTTGCGAATAGTGAGCAAGGTAGTCTTTAGCAGGAGTTTTGGGAGGATAAATTTTTCCAATCAGATCGCGCTCTCCCCATCGGGCTGAACCGACGAATACTCGAGGGCTTGAAGCAATTGTTTGATTGCTGAGTACTTGTTGGGTAGCCGGATGGTCGGGAGGAAGAGTGAAATTGACTCGAGATATATCAGCTAGTTTTCCAAATTTCATACAAACGGATACGTGAATAAAAGCAATTCCGTTGTAACTAAAATGCTATATTTATAGCGTAAATGTGACATACAGTATGTAAGTGCCATTGTAGCGGCTATACCGTAGTTGTAGCCAACTTAAAAAGAAACGAGCGTGACAAAATTTAAACTTGAATCTTTTCCTAGAAATGTTTCTGAGGAAAACCTATTAGAAGATCTTAAAAGAGCCTATTCCATACTTCAAGGAAATGGTAAACGAATGACATTTAGGAGTTATCAGGAATTTGGAAAATATAGCGCAGGAACTTATGGAGCTAGATTCGGGTCATGGAATAGCGCATTAGAAAAGTCAGGGCTTGAGTTAAATCAAGAGAAAAACGTCAGAAATATAGACCTTTTCGAGAATCTTAAAACAGTCTGGATTTCAAAGGGGAAGCAGCCTGTTTGGAGAGATATGTCAAATCTCCCTTCAAAATATCAGGCTGGAATTTACAAGAACCGTTTTGGCAGCTGGAGAAATGCGCTAAAAGAGTTTGTTGAGTATATTAATGACGATTCAATTGACTTAGAAGAATCAGATAATGATGAACCAACAACAAAGAATAATACAGAACATGCGAAAATAAAGAGGACTTCAAGAAACATTTCTGAAAGAATGCGTTTTCGAATTTTAGTCAGAGACGGTTTTGCATGCCAGTCTTGTGGAGCTAGTCCGTTAAAATCACGTAGAGTTGAACTTCATATTGATCATATCATTCCTTGGTCAAAAGGTGGCGAAACAGAGGATAAGAATCTTGAAACCAAGTGCAGCAAGTGCAATCTCGGAAAGGGAAATGCATTTGATAAATAATGAAAATCGTTTTAAAAATATGAGAACATTAACTTTAGAGGTACCCGACGATGTAGATTTAGAAAACCACGAACTGAAAATGATTCTGGCTACCAGACTTTACGAAAATGGCAAATTATCTTTAGGGCAAGCCGCTGACATGGCTGGTCTTTCCAAACATGCCTTCGCCGAACTTTTAGGAAAATACGGGGTCAACTACTTCAATCAAACGGAAGACGAACTACTAGATGATATTCAGAATGCCTGAATTGATTGTAGTTGATACCAGTTGTTTGATTGCGCTAACTAGAATTAACCATCTCTTATTGCTTCATCAGGTTTACGATAGCGTAATTATAACTCCTGAAATCAAACAAGAATTTAAATTTGAGCTGCCGGATTGGGTAGAAGTCCGTCACACGAGTAGCGATGAAGATTTAACTGTGATAAACTCATTAGTTGATTTAGGCGAGGCATCGGCCATAAAATTTTGCCTAAAGAATAAAGACTCTTTACTAATTATTGATGATAGTAAGGGAAGAAAATTAGCAAAAAGGTTAGGAATTAAAGTAACGGGAACACTTGGGGTATTAGCAAAGGCTAAACGAAAAGGAGTAATAGATTCTGTTAAGCCTTATCTTGGTGCTTTAGAAAAAGTAGATTTCAGATTTGATGAGAAACTGAGAGCACTGATTCTTAAATCAGTAGGTGAATAAAAAGTTCTGCTGCTTCGTATTTAACTTACTTTCATGCTAACCTTCCCGCTGCGTTTTATTCTTTTGTTGAAAGCGGCTATGCTGCTTACGTCTACCCTAGTTTACGGACAGGTAGGAGGAATACGGATTTTTGAATTTCTGGAAGTGAGCCCTACAGCTCAAATTACGGCTTTAGGTCGCCAGCAAGTAGCGCTAGGTTACGATTCAACTCGGGTGCAGGAGGTTACCCAGTTTCTGTTTAATCCGGCACTTAACCAGTCTGAACTTCATCAGCAAATTTCTATTCACTACACTCCTTACTACGCTGATATTTCTCAGGTGTCGTTAGGGTATTCCTATCATCAGGAAGCAGTCGGCACGTTTGGATTGGCACTTCAGTACCTGAATTATGGTTCGCTGGAGGGGTTGGATGCCGCTGGTTTACCTACTGGAAATTTTTCTGCCCAAGATTTTGCTGTAGTCATGAATTATAGTCACGAGATGCGACCGTTTAGGCTGGGAGGAAATTTGAAGTGGGTCACTAGTCAGATTTCGGGTTACGCAGCAACGGGGTTGTTAGCTGATATTTCGGGAGTCTTTCGACACCCTACGCAGGATCTGACGGTAGCATTAGTCTTTAGCAATTTTGGGATTTTGCTGCAAGACGAACTCTCCGCTAGTATTCGAGAATTGCCTACTGATGTGAAGATTGGAGTATCGGTAAAGCCACAATTTATGCCGTTTCGCTTCCATCTAACCGCCCATCGGTTGATTAGGGGTTATGATTACTGGGTGGAAGATGGAAATGAACTAGGCGTAGGCGGACAAATACTCCGGCATCTATCATTCGGTTCCGAACTGTTGCTTAGTCCTAATTTTCAGGTGCGTGTTGGCTACAACCATTTGACTCGAAGTGCGTTACAGTTACAACAAACGGCGGGCGGAGCCGGACTTACCTTAGGATTAATGTTTCGAACCAGTACATTTAGGGTTGATTTTAGCCGAGCAGCACTTCACGCTGCCGGAGCTTATAATCAGTTTTCATTATCGTTAGATCTGAATCAATTATTTTTCCGCAAGCTTTAGCATAAAAACCACCTCTTATCCGTCATAAATTATTAATTGCGATATTGCAGTTGTTGAATCCTACGAAATTCAAAATCAAGATAAAAGAGCATGTTAGAAGATAAGCAGTACTTAACTCCCCGTCAGATTGTTGCTGAATTAGATAAGTATATTATTGGGCAAGACGATGCCAAAAAGAATGTGGCGATCGCCCTACGTAACCGATGGCGCCGGATGCACGTCGCCAGCGATATGCAAAACGAAATTATTCCGAATAATATACTGATGATTGGTGCTACCGGAGTGGGAAAAACCGAGATTGCTCGCCGCCTAGCTAATCTGGCAGATGCCCCGTTCACTAAAGTAGAAGCATCAAAGTTTACTGAAGTAGGCTACGTTGGCCGCGATGTAGAAAGCATGGTACGTGACTTAGTTGAGCAATCAGTAAATTTAGTAAAAGAGCGTAAGCAAGAGGATGTAAAAGAGAAAGCAGCAGAGATTGTGGAAGAAATTATTCTGGATGCTTTAATACCACCTATCAAAAGTACTCCTACCCGAAACAAATCGGCAACAGTGGGATTTGAAACCAATAGCGAACCTACAACTGACGAAGAGCTAAATCAGCGCACTCGGGAGCGATTCCGGGAGAAAATTCGCAACGGTGAGATTGATGACCGGAAAATTGATATTAATATCAAGCAGGCTAGTAATCCTGGAGTGGGGATGATTGGTGGAGGCATGGTTGACGAAAGTTCGCTAATGAACTTGCAGGAGATGATTGGTAATATGATGCCTAAAAAGAATAAGAAGCGTAAGGTAAGCATTGGTGATGCCAAGAAGATTCTACTGGAAGAAGAAGCCGCCAAGCTAATTGATATGGATGAGGTGAAGGAAGAGGCTATTAAAAAAGCCGAGAACACTGGCATCATCTTCATTGATGAAATTGATAAGGTTGCTACGGGCTCTGATCGGAAGGGCGGCCCCGATGTGAGTCGAGAGGGCGTACAGCGTGACTTGCTACCTATTGTAGAAGGTAGTGCCGTAAATACTAAGTACGGAATTATTCATACTGACCATATTTTATTCGTCTCGGCGGGAGCGTTCCACGTGTCTAAACCATCTGATTTGATTCCTGAATTGCAGGGGCGTTTTCCGATCAGGGTAGAATTGAATGATCTTACGAAAGACGATTTTATCCGAATTCTACAAGAGCCTAAAAATGCCTTAACCAAACAATATCAAGCACTCTTCGGTGCGGAAGATGTTACGCTAGAATTTCAGAGCGATGCGCTAGATGCTCTGGCTGATATTGCTTTTCAAATCAATTCGGAAATTGAAAATATTGGCGCACGGCGGCTTCACACTGTTATGAGCCATTTGCTTAACGACTTCTTATTTGATGTGCCTGATGAAATTGGTCCGAACGCTCACCTGATAATCACCAAAGAGATGGTAGAAGAAAGCCTGTCAGGATTAGTAAAGAATAAAGACTTGAGCCAGTTTATTCTGTAACGAAAACCGGAGAGCGGAGGCGAGTAACCGGATTCAGCTACCATACTTTTATTCATGAAACAAGCACTTAAAGCAGTTTGGCGATATACTTGTAATCTGTTTTGGGCGGTAGGAGTGGCCTATATGCTAGCCTTTCATAATATTTATTACGATGAACAAAAATTCAAAGAAGATATTGTCATCGTAGTTGAGGAGGACACCGAAATTGAAGATACGGCTCCAGAAGGGTAACCACAGAAATAGTGGATACCAGAGCTCAGACTACTCTATTTTAGTTTTAGAAGCTGTTTTAGTTAGCTTTTTTTGGCTACAAACGCGCCTTTTGGGCTGCAACCGCTCGGCGGTCTGAATCGTTACTTTTGAAGGGCGTAGCTCTAGCTACGCCCTTCAAAAGTGCCTTGTTTCGCTCCAAAATTCGCTGTTTTCACCCTCGAACTAATAACTGAAACAGCTTCTTAATCAATTATTTCTTTCTTCCGATTTTTGAATTCCCGATTCTGATCTTCGTTAATCATTGTTCAATAAAACATGCAATACTATTTTATCACCGGAACCAGTAGAGGAATTGGTAAAGCCTTAGCCGAGCGAGCTTTGCAGGAAGAGAATGTACAAGTGATTGGTGTGTCTCGCCAGCAGAGCATCGAGCACGAACGATATTCACATCATTCGCTCGATTTATCGGATGTAGGCAATTTGGGATCTAAAGCCGAAGCTCTGTTTACCGAACTTTCCGATGCTGAGCGAATAGTGCTGATTAATAATGCCGGAACATTAGGTGATGTAAAATACTTCGGTTCAATTGCAGACGATAAGATTGATCAGCTTTTTTCACTGAACGTTACGGCTCCGGCAATTCTAATGAATCACTTTATTCGGGCTTACCAAACGATAAAAGCCGAACGAATTATCATCAATATTTCATCAGGAGTATCTCAGTACCCGGTAGATGGCTGGTCGGGCTATTGCGCCTCTAAAGCCGCCTTAGATATGCTCTCGGAAGTAGCCGCGCTGGAGCTGGAGAAGCAAGGTGTAAGGAATTTCCGGGTGTACGCAGTAGCCCCCGGTATTGTAGATACCCAAATGCAAACTAATATCCGCGATGTAGATGAGCGAAATTTTAGTCGACTAGAAAAATTCAAAGATTACAAGGATAGCGGAGCACTAGATGATCCAACTCAAACTGCTGAAAAGTATTTTTACCTGATTAACCATCCTGACAAATTTTTGGAGGTACGACAGGATGTGCGGGGTTTTTAATCGTCTAAATAACTATCATAACTATACGTTAATTCATCGTAGAGTCCCCAACCAAATTGATAGGTTTCATCTATTAATCTACGATAATCACTCCTGTATTCCTGTTCTAATCTTTCTTCCTTAATAAGCTTGCAGGCCTCCTCAAACGAACTTTCTAGTGAGTTGTAGAATGGTTCGTTATATCTCCGTATGTTTTGGTATTCTCGATCATCATATCTGTTCTGTACAGAAGTAATTCGATGATATCCTTATTAAATATTGATATTTTCTTAAAATCACTCACCACTTTCCGGCTGGCTTGATTGCTTGCTCTACCGAAACCTCTTTTCGGAAAATATTCTTGTTTGATCTTTTCTTTGAACTCGTTCAGAACAGCAGTAGTATCCTGACTCAGTTCAAGTTCATAGTATTTCTTCACATCTTTGAATTTTGAGTATAGTTTTTTTACCTCATTCTCTAGCTCCTTCTTACCCAAATCCTTTAAGTATCTATTCAACTCGGTTTTAACTGACTTCTTCATTTAAACTTTCATTATTTTGTGCTTATCAATAAAATCGGGGTCAATCTCTACACCACTGCCTACGCCAGAAGGCAAGTGCAGAATTCCATTTTCGGGTTGTAATGAAGAGGTTTTGCACTCGAAGGGCACTTCGGTACTAAGTCCTTTAAATTCGTGGTAAGGGCCCGCATTGGGTAGGGCGGAGACAAATTGCATCATGTAGATATAGCCCAACCCGGTGCCCGAAATATGTGGTACACAAGAATAACCTTTGGTAGCAGCCATCCGGGCTACTTTCATGCAGCGGATCATGCCGCCGAAGTAGAATAAGTCCTGCTGCACCATCTGCACCGCTTCATTACCAATGAGCCAGCGAAAATTCCGTAGGCTCACTTCACCACCTCCCGAAGCAATCGGAATGTCCAGCGCATCAGCGGTCAATTTCCAGTCCTCGTACCAGTCAGTAGGTACTGGCTGTTCAAAAAGGTCAATGTTATGTTCTTGTAGCATTTTGCCAATGCGGATAGCTTCCGTTGCGCCGTAACTCCCGTTGCAGTCCGCGTAAATGGTAGTGTCATCACCAAAGGCTTCGCGCATCATCGGAATAAGACGTTCGCTGCGTCCAGTAGGTTCTTCGGGATTGCTACGCCTTCCCCCGATTTTAAATTTTACCGCTTTCGCATTGGTTTCTGCCTTTAGTTCCTTGATTCGTTCAATACTTGCTTTCGCTGATCTACCCCGATTATTATTCGCTTGGTAAATGGCAATCTCCGTATTATGAATATCGCCAATGAGCTTACCCATACTTTTTTGAGCGATGCGTCCCAGCATATCCAGAATCGCTATCTCTACCGTTGCTACCGGAATCCAAAGGGTGTAACCCTGGTACTTATAGTTGTTTTTATACATAAATACCCCCTCAACTAATTGGTCTAATTCACGAGCGTCTTTTCCTATAAAATACGGGTTTACAAGTGTCAGTTGAATAGGGTAAAGGTGGGGCATTCGCAGGTTATGCCCCACGCAGTACCCTTCAGCTCCATCGGTAGAGCGGACGCGAACTATATAATTGCCATTATAGCGCAGCAAATCGCAGCTTTCAATCATCACTGGTTCAGGAAACAACTCTCGCTTAAGCACCTGTTGAGCCATTGCTTGATCTAATTCGGTATAATCGACCGACTTGGGTAGGGGAGTTGCCCTATTTTCTTTGGATAAGAACGGTACACTAGCTCCGGCCGCCAACCCGGTTTTTATAAATGATCTTCGGTGGTGGTTCGTAGTTGACATAGTAGATAATAGTAAGTATGATATTCAAAACATTAATTCTTTTAAACCAGAATCGGTTCGTGTTCGTAGCTTTAAATAGCTATAATAAGATAAAATAGCGAATTATATGAAGCCCGTCACTCAGTACACTAAAAGCGACCGTATCAACATCGCTTATCAAGTTTTTGGCTCCGGATCAATTGATTTGGTATATATTCCTGGTTGGGTCTCTAATATCGACTGGATGTGGGCTTGTCCGGAATTAGTCGATTTTTTACTTGAATTGGGAAAAATAGCTAGAGTCATCCTGTTCGATAAGCGGGGTACTGGGCTTTCTGATCGGGTGGTGGAACTTTCAACGCTAGAGGAGCGAATGGACGATATCCGAGCGGTTATGGATGCGGTAGGTTCTCAGAAAGCCGTGCTGTTCGGTCACTCGGAAGGTGGTTCGGTCTCGGCCTTGTTTGCCGCTACCTATCCTAATCGGACAATTTCGTTAATTGCCTTTGGGGCATTCGCCAAGCGTAAACACTCTCCTGACTATCCCTGGGCACCTACCGATCAGGAGCGTCAAGCAGTTTACGACATGATTGAGAGTAGCTGGGGAAGTGGGGATATGGACTTAGCCTCGCTGGCGCCCTCCAAAGCTCACGATAAAACCTTTATGGAGTGGCTGGCCAACTATTTCCGTTCGGGAGCCAGCCCCAGCGCGGCTATGGTACTTACTACCATGAATACGCACGTTGATATTGTGGATATTTTAGATACCATAAAAGTGCCTGCTTTATTGATGCAACGCACCCACGATATTGATGTGAAAATAGAAGAGGGAAGGTTTATTGCAGAACGCATTGAAGGGGCTAAATTTGTAGAGTTTGCGGGTAGCGACCATTTATTTTGGGCCGGTAATACGCAAGAAATTCTGGAAGAGATAAAGACCTTTGTTCTAAATGTACAGCCTAAGACTAATTACGAAAAGCAGCTTTTTACCATTGTAGCCGCTCGCATAATACCCAGGAAAACCGTCGACACCAATAATCAAGAATTTATTGAGCAGTTCGTAGCGCACTACCGGGGAAAGATAATTCAGTACAATCATAAGGGCTTTATTGCCACGTTTGAAGGACCCAGCAAAGCGGTTCATTGCAGTATAGATCTACTACCGGCCACCCAACAGCTAAACGCTCAGCTTGCTATTGGGATTCATATTAAAGAATGCGTGGTAGATGGCCCGTATCCTATCAATGGCGAAGTGAAAAGTACTCTGGAAGGGATACTAAACCAGACAAAAGCCAATCAGGTTGTAGTCACGCGAACGGTAAAGCACTTGCTGTCGGGGGCGGGGCTGAGCTTTACTCCCTACAAAACAATTCTCGACTCTGCATCTGGTGAATCGCGCACCCTACTAATAGTGAAAGATCGTTTTGAGACTAACGTTCAGTCAGATCATTCTAATCCTAAGCAACCTTTAAAAAATGGCTCTTTGCTGGAAAATGTACTGCAAAGCATTGATAATCACTTAAGTAACGAGTTCTTTGGCATAGAAATGTTGTGCCAAGAAATTGGTATAAGCGAACGGCAATTGCAGCGCAAGCTCAAATTAACCACCAATAAGTCTCCTAATCAATTAATCCGATCGGTTCGCCTGCACCGGGCTAAGGAACTAATTATAAGTAATAAGGGTAATATCGTTGAAATCGCTTTTCAGACGGGTTTCTCAGACCCTTCATACTTTGCCAAATGCTTTAAAAAAGAGTTTGGTGCCACTCCTTCTTCACTAGTTCAAGAGAGCATATAGCACTGGGTTATGTCGGAAATGTCATAGTCGTGTCGGAAATGTCGTAGTCATGTCGGATTTCCCCCAATCTGATGTCGGAAATATCATATAATTCGCCGGAATTTTTTTATAATCTAACCCCCCGGTTACTTACTTTTGTAACATACTAGTTAGCAAACTTTCAACGGTTTAATTCAATCATCACTAATTACCCCCAAAACTATGAACCTGACCTATTTTAAAACCTAACCCCGACTATTCGGTACGTAACCTTTATACCGGATGTCGCGCCTCTGTCCCTGCTGCACTACACTGCTCTGTTTGACAAAAATTCACCCTGATTAGTGAATCTCTAAACGGAGGAACGTCTAGCTACCTACTAGCTTATACAGCAGTTTCCCCTTTGGTCTACCTCATTACCTATTTCAGTGAGGCTGGGCTTACTATGACTATACAGTGGAATAAAGTAAAGCTCGAAATGAGTTCTAAACTTTACTCTTTACCGAAAAGTAGTTGTTGGTAGGTCTCAATTCCATAGAATCTGCACCCTAAAGCCTAAATTTTATTCATTTCAAACTCTACGGAGTTCCATCAACAATTTGTACCATTTAAATTATTATCATCATGCAATCTCTTAAAAGTCTTTTAATCATTTTATTAACCGTAGGTTATACTTTATTCTTTACCGCTTGTAGCGAAGATGACAGCGCAACGCCTGATCCCGTTGAAACGGCTCAGCAGGTGAACCTCGCCAATGATGGCACCCTGGGACCGTATTTAGTAAATCAGGATGGTCGGGCGCTGTATTTCTTTAGCCGCGACGTAGACGGTAGCAGCGCCTGTGTAGACGGGTGTCTGGATGCCTGGCCGGTTTTTCATCGGGACAACTTAGAATTTGGTAGTGGTCTTAGCAGTCCCGACTTCGGTACTATTACCCGGGAAGATGGACAGCAACAGACTACCTACAAAGGCTGGCCGCTGTACTATTACTCCGGCGACAGTGGTGCCGACGAAATTAACGGTGAAGGCGTAGGGCAAGTGTGGTTCGTAGCTAAGCCCGATTATACCCTCATGCTGGCCACTCAAACGGTAGAAGGAGTAGGAAGTGATCCAATTTCTTACCTAGTAGATGCCGAAGGAAACAGTCTGTACTATTTCTTGAATGATGAAGATAACGTGAGCACCTGTGTGGATGGATGCCTGCAAGCCTGGCCAGCCTTCAGCGAAGTAGCCGATGTTGTGCTTCCTTCTACCCTGAATCAAGGCGCTTTTGCCTCGATTGACCGACCCGATGGCGATAAGCAACTAACCTACGCCGGACGACCTATTTATTTCTTTGCCCAAGATAGTGAGCGAGGGGACACCAATGGAGCTACCGCGCCTAATTGGACGATTTCTCAACTGCCTCAGTAGCCATAGCAATGAAGAAGCTTATCCATAGAGCAGTTGCCACGTATCTGATGACCTCGCTACTAGCGGCTTGCACTTACGACGTGGTACCTGAACCGCAAAATTGCGATGCACCACCTAGTCTTCAATTAGTATCAGTAACCGAGGCTAGCTGTGGTCTGGCCTCGGGAGCGGTACAAGTACAAGCTGATGGTGGAGTAGCCCCATAT
>CAKZPJ010000779.1 GCA_937138955.1 uncultured Flammeovirgaceae bacterium
ACATTTTTACTTCACCTTTGGGGGGCGGCAACTCGTAGCGAACGGTATCGGTCATTTGCTCATCGCTAGCAGGTTCTCTAACATCTAATGGTTTCTTACGAGCCATCATAATGCCGCGCATATTCGGAATTTTCCATTCGGCAATTGGCTCCTGGCAGCCGGCGATAAAAGGTAGCTTCACCTCCAGTTGTTCTTTTCCGCCTTCTATTTCTCGGGCTAATTTGGCAGTATCACCTTCAATATCTAGTTGCATTACGGGTGAGATGGAGGGCATTCCTACCAACTCACCGACCATACCGTGTACTTGTCCGCCATTGTAATCGATAGATTCACGCCCCATCAGTACCAGATCGTAGCCCCCGTCTTTCACGACCGAGGCGATTTGTTGAGCCACAAAAAAGCTATCAGCCGGATTAGCATTGATGCGAATGGCATCATCCGCCCCAATCGCTAGTGCCTTACGAATAGTAGGTTCGGTCTCGGCTTCGCCTACGTTAATTACCGTAACTGAACCACCGTGTTGTTCTTTCAGCTCAATGGCTCGGGCTAAGGAATAATCATCGTAAGGACCAATAATGTATTGCACTCCTGTGGAGTCAAATTTGGTGTTATTATCGGTAAACGATACTTTTGATGTGGTATCGGGTACGTGGGTGATGCATACTAAAATCTTCATAGGCCATCGCTTCTTTTGCTTCAATATTTTTATATAACCCGTTTTTCGCTGCGAAGTTACGTAAATCAGGAATAAATAAAAATCAGTCTGGGGATGAATACTGAACGTCTAGCTCAACTACTCGATTTCTTACGAGAAGAGCCAAATGACCCATTTACGCTATACGCTATTGCTACTGAATACGCGCAAGATGATCCTCAGCAAGCTCGTCAATATTACGAGAAATTGTTGAAGGAGCACCCTGATTATGTAGCTACCTACTACCACGCGGCAAAACTATATCAGAGTGCGGGAGAAACATCATCGGCTGAAGCTACCTACCAACGAGGAATTACTATTGCCCAAGAGCAGCAAGACCACCTCGCCCTTCGCGAATTAAAAAATGCCTACAACGAGTTTCTGTTTGAGGAAGAATAGAAACGGAAACCGGATGACGGAGACCGGAAAAGTGTGAAAGGGAAAAAGATTGAGGGTAGAGGGTTTGAAGAACTGAAGATAAGTAAATATCCAAAACCCAAATGACCAATGACAATTGAGCCATTTAGACATCAAATCATCAATCATTCATCTGGGATAAACGACTGTTTCGGAAGCGTAAATGGCTCCATCTTCACCTTTAATTTGGTAGGTGACTTGGTGATTCTCCCAATCAATCTGAATTAAGCCATAGTTAAGGGATGCCACTAGGTTGCTTACTCGATGGCGATTCTCTTCATCGGCTTCTTCGTATACGTGAGTAAGGCCACTGGAAGTGACATCATACAGCGGGTAGGGCATTTCAGGAAGTTTGAGGCGGGAGATTTCACCAATATGACGATCGCCGCTTAGCAAAACTACACCCTGTGCTTCCGAGTCAGCAATAAGATCATACAGTCGCTGGTGAGACTTGGGAAAGTTCGCCCACTTCTCAAACCCATGCTCATCGTGAATAACCTGAATGCTGCTTCCAATGATATTGAATTGAGCATCACTACTGTTAAGTTCTTCTGTAAGCCACGCCCACTGAGCTTCGCCCAACATATCACCCTGAGGATTGGCTCCGTACCGCTGTCCTTCCAAAGAAGACTCCATCAGCGTATCGCGGAAGTAG
>CAKZPJ010000780.1 GCA_937138955.1 uncultured Flammeovirgaceae bacterium
CAATTGTTGCGTACGATAAAACTCCTTTTGAGCTTGAGCCAAAAATTTATCTTCTGCCATTTGCTGGGTGAAAGTTTCCCCATCTATTCCGAAAGTCTCAGCGAGTGGTCCGTAAGCTTCGATATCTTCCGGAGCTAAACCATCATAGTAGATGGCCTTCTGTAAAGCCGAGGCAAACAAAACCGCTTTATCGGCCTGATACGATTTGAACACACTCAGCGCGATTGCCGGGGGAACTGAAGTAAAAATGGTGGTTCCTTCTTCTAGTATATTCTTTAAAAAAGCCCCGCCGAACTTTACTCCAGCAGCTTTTTCTACTTCAAGATAAGCCCAGCGGATATAGGAAGCCACTTCCCCAATCGGTCCGATGCGGTCGCCAGTGACCATTCCCCCTGATAATACCTCAAATTCTACTTCATTTTGGTGTTTTTGATAAAATGCCTCCATCGCGGGTGAGAAGCCGTAGCACCAACCGCAGAGTGCATCGTAAGCATATAGTATTTTCATTACTTGTTTTTTAGGTTCATACGTAAAAATACGTACCTTGGCGGTATAATATCAAAAGTTAGGTACCTACCTTTAGGTAAGTATGAAAAAGAACGAAAATTTAAGTCCGAGCTGCCCGATTCGTACCACGCTGGAAATGCTGGGGGGGAAGTGGCGGTTGTTGATTATTAACGAGATCGGGGCTGGCAGCCTGCGCTACGGCGAGCTTAAACGATCTATTCCAGAGATCAGTGAGAAGATGCTAACGCAGGAACTAAAGACTTTAGTAGATAATGATTTGGTGGTACGGCACAACTACGGCGAAGTGCCGCCCCGGGTAGACTACGCACTTACCGAAAACGGCAAAAAAGCATTGCAGTTAATCGAGCCAATTCGGGACTTTGGACTCCAGTATATCAAAAAGTAATGGGTAGCTTTAGAAAATCAGGAAAATTTTCAGACGTACTAAGGGGTTTATTGATGTTCATGTTAGTGATGATTGTTGCTGGATGTACTACTGATAGTAAGAATTCTTCAGTAGCAGATGTCGCAGCAGAGAAAAAACAGAAGCAATACGTGATTCTGATGGGCGGACAGTCCAATATGGTAGGTTCAGGGCAGATCGCTGACCTGGATACGGTAGACATTCCTAGTCATATTGAATATATCAACCGGGGTATGCGAGGAAACTTTAGTCAGGATTCAGCGAACTTTGGTCCAGAAGTGGGTCTCAGCCAAGTGCTACATCAGCACTTTCCCGACTCTAATTTTATGTTGGTTAAATACGCGATTGGGGGGGCATCTTTGCTGGATTGGGCACCTGACTACGATTCTACTCGGGCAACAATTACGGGAAACGCGCACTTCGGAGCGATGTACGATTCACTCTGGAAGTACGTAGATCAGGCTATAACTAGTACGGACAAAACTACTGAAATTGTAACGTTACTGTGGATGCAGGGTGAGCGCGATGCTCGCATTCCCGAAGCAGGAATAGATTACTATCCGCATTTTAAAACGTTTATTGAGCGTATTCGCCAGGATGCTAACCGTCCATATCTGCCTATTATATTTGGTTTAGCGAATCCCGATCCAGCCCGCTACGCAGCGGTAGATACCGTGCAGGCTGCTCAACGACGTGTTGCTCACGAAACAGATAATGTCTGGATAATAAACACCTCTGATTTGGGTAAGTGGAATGATGACGTACATTATAATTCGGCCGGACAGTTGGAACTCGGTCAACTGTTCGGCGAGGCTATAGTGAAACACTGGGAGACGAATGCTAAAAATTAGCAAAAAGTGTTTGTATACCGATAGTTAAGTCAGCCAACCGCTCCGTGCTTACTCCGTAGGTAATAATCTCGTGTTGAATGATAAATGTGATGGCTCCAGCCACATAGCCCATGAGTGCCAGAGAGCTTACCTTACGGACGTACCACATAAAATTGATCTTCTCAATACCCATAGCGGCTACTCCCGCCGCTGAACCAATAATCAGAATACTACCGCCAGTACCTGCACAATAAGCCAAAAATTCCCAGAAAGTGTGATCGGTTGGATAATCCAGCCCGTACATCCGCATCATAGCGGCTACTAAAGGAACATTATCAAAGATTGATGAAAACATGCCTACCAGCAAGTTGATTACGTAGAAGTTTCCAACATTATCGTTCAAATAATTGGCAACAATCGCTAGCTGCCCAGCCGACTGAAGGGCACCAACACAGAGTAAAATTCCCAAGAAGAACAGCATGGTAGAGGTATCCACCTTTCGCAGAGCCATTAGTACCGAGAAATGGGTTTTCAGGCTTTCGTCTTTTCGGTGGTGAATAATTTCAATGACTGTCCACAGGAAACCTAACCCCAATAGGATGCCCATGTAGGGCGGAAGGTGCGTAACCAGTTTGAATACTGGCACCGAAACCAGTACCAGCACTCCTAATATTAGCACTAGCTTCCGTTCAAACGGAGTCGACTTTAGTTCTGCCTCCTCGCCCGATGATAGTTTTTGCTGTATTTTTTTTCCTGAAGTCCGGGAAAGATACAGTAGCGGAAATAACATACATACCAAACTGGGCAGGAATAATTTGGTAATCACATTCTGAGGGGTAATCTGACCGCCAATCCAGAGCATGGTGGTGGTAACATCACCAATAGGAGTGAAAGCTCCTCCCGCGTTAGCAGCAATCACTACCACACAGGCGTATAGCCAGCGCTCATGCTTATCTTCCACTAATTTACGTAGTAGCGAAACCAGTACAATTGTGGTGGTCAGGTTATCTAAAATCCCAGATAGAACAAACGCCAGGATGCTCATAATCCAGAGTAGCTTACGGGAGCTATCGGTTCTGATCCGGCTCACAATAGGCTCAAAACCATCATGACTATCAACAATTTCCACAATGGTCATAGCTCCTAGTAGAAAAAAGAGAATACTAGCAATCTCGCTAATGTGGTGAGATAGTTGCTCAGAAACTATTTCTACCTCCGGTACCTGAAATACGTATATTGTCCAGCAGAGCACTCCTGCTAGCAGGGCAGTAGCTGCCTTATTGATATGGAACGAATGCTCCAGGGTAATAACTAAATAACCTATTAAGAATACAATGATCATCCAAATCATGGCCTATCCACTTTATTAACAAAATACAATACTATATTGTAATAGTAGCAAATATAGATAGGCTACACTTGGTATAAATGTTCACTAACGCAAAAATAGTACTTTCTGCTAAAAACCTTCAATATCAACGTAAGTAGGTACACTGAATAGCCTTCGGGAAATTAGTAAACACAGAGGCTTAATTTCTATCTACGCTATTTTGCACTATAACTATAAATACAGATTTCAAAAAATGGCAAAGTCAACGGTGATTTTACCTGTTAAATATCATAATAGCAACTGTTTAGAATGAAGCGTACTGAACTACGATCTTTACAAGAATAGAATGATATTATTATCTTTTTTTTAGTAGTTAGTTCTTTTTTTTGTAATCTACTCTTCGTTTATTTGAAACTTATTTAATTTTTTAAGGAAGCTACCAACATTTGGTAAGCCTCTAAATTTTAGAACAGCCGTGCGCCTACCCAACCTAATTTGCATCATGCTGCTGCTTAGTATTGCAGCGTGTATTCCTAACGAAAGATTAATATATTTTCCCAGTCCTGAGTTTAACACCCAATCTCCTACTGCGATATATAACGATCGACAGACGTATCAACTTCAGCCTCGGGACGTTTTGTCGGTTAGAATTAAAACGTTAGATGAAGATACCGAAGACTACTTTAACATTCAGCCTAGCAACGGATTTGTACCATTAGATCCGGCAGGGCTGTTTATTAATGGTTATTCTATTAATTCTAAGGGCACAATAACAATGCCTGAAGTTGGCGAAATACAAGTTGGTGGACACACGTTGGAAGAAGCAGAAACTATTATTCGAGATTCCATAAGCACTTATATTACGAATGCTACTATACTGGTGAAACTAGTAAGTTTTAAGGTAACCGTGTTGGGCGAAGTAAATAATCCGGGTTACTACTACGTATTTAACGAGCAAGCGAATTTATTAGAAGTACTGGGGTTGGCCGGTGATCTAACTGACTTTGGCAATCGTGAAAATATCACGCTAATTCGTCAGACAGAAACCGGAAACGATGCTATACTACTAAATTTAAAGGATCCCAAACTGCTTGCTTCTGATTTCTACTTCTTGCAGCCTAACGACGTGCTGTACGTACAACCCTTGCAAGCCAAGCAGATTCGTGGTAATTTGAACACGCTGACCCTATTGGGGGTGTTATTTGGAGCTATTTCTTCCACGGTATTAGTGCTAAACTTTATAAATAATTAGTGATGAAAGAAGCGACTGAAGAGGAATTTATTGATATTCGGAAAGTACTGTCTCAAGCGATAGACAAGTGGTACTATTTTCTGATTGGCCTGGCTGTTTGTTTTATTATCGCTATTTTCTATTTGAAAGTAGCTCCCAAACAGTACAATGTAGAAGCCACCGTGCTGCTGAAAGACCAAGGGCTTAGTGAGAGTTCGGGGCAGGAAAATTTTATTAATGGGCTAGATATGCTTTCGGGTAATTCCGAATTGGCTGATGAAATTGCGATACTTTCCTCCTATTCTATGGTTCGGCGAACGCTGGAGCAGCTAGACTTCACCGTGAGCTACTTTCAGTACCCGGATTCTTGGACGTTCATGGGCGAACTGATGGAAGAGGAAATCTATCATTCAAAGTTTGAAGCTATTCTGGATTATAAGCACCCCCAGTTGATTGGGGTTCCTATCTATATCAGCTTTCCTGATCCTGAGCACTATCGTGTTGAAGTAGATGCCGATGAGGCTACCCTGTTTGATGTGGCGAACCAACAAGTAGTGCAAACGGAAGTGGCGGCAGAGCTGGATGAGACCCTTCCTATAGACCAAC
>CAKZPJ010000781.1 GCA_937138955.1 uncultured Flammeovirgaceae bacterium
AAAATTAGATGCGTAATTTGTCGAGCATTAAACTGAGGCAGTTGCCGCAAACAGTTTTTCGCGGCTTTATAACTCAAAGTTAATGCTTCCTGCTCATACGTAGCCATCCGCTGCTCAATAAGGGGAAATGGTTCTAAATTGGCCGTATTGGAATAGAATGAGCGATGATCGGTGTTGCTGTAATCTGGTAGTACCGAGTGGCGGTACTGAATTCCGCTAGCTCGATACAAAGCATGTAGTCGTTGCTTTTCTGCGGGATTGAGTTGAAGCACATTTGCCATAAAGTCAGCAATGGCAGACTGGGAAGTTCGGTATTCAGGCACTGCCGTACCAAGCGCCGCAATGTAACTTTTCATTGAGTATATAAGCTAAAAAAAACCGACTTGTTTAGTGATTTAGACGATTCTTATGTTCTTAGAAAAAGAATATTTAAATTAGAAGGTCGGTCGATAAACTAAGTAATATTATCTGAAAATGGAACCTAGAATTGAGACACTCCCTGAAACTAAACTGCTTGGTAAAAAGGCAAGAATGTCTTACGCTAGGAACCGAACAAAAGAGTTGTGGCAAGACTTTATGCCCAAGCGAGGCGCAATTACAAATACTGTCGGCACAAATTTGTACTCAGTAGAGATTTACGATATTATAGGTTTTTTCAAGCAGTTCGACCCGGCTGGTGAATTTGAAAAGTGGGCGGCAGTTCAGGTTAGTGATTACGAAACTGTTCTAAGTGAGATAGAGAAGCTGGCTATTCCCGCTGGACTTTACGTAGTGTTTAATCACCAGGGAAAAGCGAGTAAGGCCGCGCAGTTCTATCAGTATATTTACGGAAGCTGGATTCCAAATTCGGATTACCAGTAAGATGACCGGCCTCATTTTGCGCTGATGGGGGAGAAATACAAAAGTAATGACCCTAAATCCGAAGAAGAAATCTGGATTCCAATTGTTACCAAAACCTAGCACCTACTATCTATCCAAAACCCAAAAAATGGCTAAATCCAAAGCAAGAACCGTATACGTTTGTCAGGAATGCGGAGTTTCTTCACCTAAGTGGCAGGGCCGATGTCCATCTTGTGCCGCTTGGAATACTTACGTAGAGGAAGTAGTTCAAAAAGAAACCCAAACGCCTACTTGGCGTAGCAATCAACCTAGAGAGAAAGTGGCCACCCGTCCGGTACCTCTTCAGGAAATTGAGTATCAGCACGAGTACCGTACCAATACGCAAGATGCCGAATTGAATCGAGTGTTAGGCGGGGGGATTATGCCGGGCTCGCTAGTACTAATCGGAGGGGAGCCGGGTATTGGTAAGTCTACGCTAATGTTACAGATCGCGGTGTCACTATCCCAAAAAGTGCTCTACGTTTCCGGTGAGGAAAGCAATCAGCAAATTAAGATGCGAGCTGAGCGGCTTACGGCTTCTAACACTAAACCTTCTTGCTACATTCTGGGCGAAACGTCGCTGGCCGCTATATTTAAACAGATTGAGCAGCTTCAGCCCAATATTGTAATCATTGACTCTATTCAGACGTTGCGTTCTAGTCATATTGAATCAGTCGCGGGTAGTGTTTCGCAGGTGAGGGAGTGTACCGGGGAACTGATGAAATTTGCTAAAGAAAGTAATACTCCGGTTTTTTTGATTGGTCATATCACCAAAGAAGGGAGCATTGCTGGGCCGAAAGTGCTGGAGCATATGGTAGATACCGTTTTGCAATTTGAGGGCGACCGTCATTTATCCTACCGTATTCTTAGAACGATTAAAAATCGCTTTGGCTCTACATCGGAACTGGGTATTTACGAGATGCTAGATACGGGTTTACGACAGGTGAGTAACCCTTCCGAGATACTCATCTCTCAGCGAGAGGGCGAACTGAGTGGCATTACCATTGGAGCCACGATGGAAGGAAACCGTCCGCTGCTGATTGAAATACAATCGCTAGTAAGTTCGGCAGCTTACGGTACGCCCCAACGTAGTGCTACTGGCTACGATGCCCGTCGGCTGAACATGTTGTTGGCGGTACTGGAAAAACGAGTCGGTTACCGTTTGGGTACGCAGGATGTATTTCTAAATATGGCTGGAGGTTTAAAGGTAGAAGATCCAGCTATTGACTTAGCGGTATGTGCTTCGTTGGTTTCTTCCTTTTTGGATGTACCTATATCCAGCCGTATCTGCTTTGCGGCTGAGGTAGGTTTAGGCGGAGAAATTCGGGCCGTAAATCGGGTTGAGAGCCGAATCAGTGAAGCTGAAAAATTGGGATTTGAAGAGATTTTCATCTCAAAGTTTAATACCAAAGGCCTAGATCGGAAGAAGCATAAAATTCAAATTCACAGTATGAGTAAGCTGGAAAGTATGATTGATCATCTGGTGAAGTAGTCTGCCTGGGAATGTTGGTTTGATTTGCTACCTTTAGAAAGGGGCTAACCTAACCCTACTCTTTCCAATTATGGCTTCATCTACTTCTCTACCTACCACAGAAACCGCTCATCCGACGCTTGTCTCCACTCGTAGTCAGGAAAAACCTGACGATGACAAAAAACCCAAACGGCTCCTTTCTATCGATGCCCTGCGAGGCTTCGATATGCTATTCATTTCCGGAGCGGGCACCTTTCTACTGTTGCTAGAAGGCAAAACCGGATTAGCTTGGGTAGATGCAATTGCCCTACAGATGGATCACCCCGACTGGAATGGCTTTACCTTCTACGATTTTATCTTTCCGCTCTTTCTCTTCATTGCCGGAGTGTCGTTGCCCTTCTCCCTGAACAAGGGAATTTCTCTGGGAATGAGTAAAGCTGAACTTTACCGCAAGGCTTTCCGTCGGATGCTGATCCTGATTGTTTTGGGTCTGTTGTATAAAAATGCTCCGATCACCTTTTTTGAACCTTCCCAAATACGATTGGGTAGTGTACTGGGTCGGATAGGGTTCGCTGGCTTTATTACCACAATACTCTACTTAAATTTCTCGGCTAAAGCGAGAATTGGTTGGGTGGCGGGAATTCTGCTACTCTACTATGCTGCGCTTTTTCTCATCCCAGTGCCGGGCTACGGAGCGGGTGATTTGTCGTTCGAGGGAAATCTGGTAGGTTGGTTTGACCGCACCTTTCTGCCGGGCAGAATGCTACAGGGCACTTACGACGAACTCGGGCTACTAACCCAGCTACCAGCACTTTGCCTAACCGTGCTGGGTGCGGCTGCCGGAGACATATTGAGGACTAGCCTGACTGACTTCAAGAAGCTTCAACAGCTACTTTTTGCCGGATTAGTTTGCGTAGGGTTGGGGTTGCTCTGGGGTATTCACTTTCCTATCAACAAGCACTTATGGACAAGCTCCTTTGTTCTGCTTACCGGTGGTATGGCTTTTCTATCATTGGGACTATTTTTCTGGATTATTGATATGCTTCACTTCCGGCGTTGGGCTTTCTTCTTTCAGGTGATTGGCCTGAACTCACTTACTATTTATCTGGCCTATCGCTTCATTAATTTCGGTCAGCCAGCTGAGTTGCTATTCGGAGGGTTATACGCTCCTACCCCTGAAATCTGGCATGAGGTATTTCAGTCATTAGGCGCACTAGCTCTCGTATGGTTATTTCTCTTCTTCTTGTATAGAAATAAGCTCTTTCTGAAAGTGTGATATTGATTATTGCTGATTAAACATTATTCTGACTTTTCTTTACAGGTAGTGATAGTCAGACTTTTACCGTAAGAAAAAATCAGAATAACCTCTATTTACTTCGTTTAACAAAACTATAAATTTCATTTAGGGTACATGATAATATTTAGTCTCTTTCCCTTCTACAAGTACTATACTTACCTTGCCTCTGATTGGGGTTAAATCTTGAAGTATTAAAAATCCGCACGATCAGAAAATACTCAAGCGTCAATATTTTTAGCAAAGAGTTCCTGCTCTTCGCTATCATTTTTGCGCACAAAAGGACGGACGATCAGGCGGCTGCTGTGGCGGAAAGAGAAATAGTTAAGAATCCAGTTAGAGAGGGTACCTAATTTATTTCGAAAGCCTACTAAATAATATATGTGCACCACCCACCAGGCAAACCAAGCGAACCATCCACCGGACCTAATCTTACCTAAAAAGTTAGCTACGGCTTTGTTACGACCAACGGTAGCAATAGTACCCCGGTCGGTATACTTAAATGGCTTCATTTCTTGATTGAGGCTTAGCCGCTTTAAGTTTTCGGCTAGTTGTTTGCCTTGTTGAATAGCGGTCTGAGCTACACCAGGATGGCCATTGGGGTATTCTTCAGTTTTTTGCAGGGCAATATCACCGATAGCAAAGATATGGTTGACCCCCTGCACTTGGTTGAAATTATCTACTACGTAGTTGCTTCGTTCCGTACTTTCCTCCGGGAAGCCCGGAATGGTCATACCCTGCACTCCAGCACACCAAATCAGGCATTCACCGTCCAGTGTACGCCCATCGTTGAGTGTGGCTATATGACCGTCATAATCGGTGACTTTCGTATTAAGAATAAGCTCTACGCCCATCTCTCGTAGGAACTTACCAGCCTGTCGACCGGCCTCTTCGGGCATATACGGTAGCAGATAATCGCGGCTGTGAACTAAATAGATGCTCATAATCCCAAAATCTAACTCCGGATAGTCGCGGGGTAGCACATGTTTCCGAAGTTCGGCCATTGTTCCGGCTAGTTCCACTCCGGTAGGGCCACCCCCCACAATAATAAAGTTAGTCAAGCGATCGCGCTCAGCTTTATCGTTAGAGAGCGTAGCCATTTCAAAGTTTTGAAGAATACGGCTACGCATGTTTAGCGAGTCTTGCAACGTTTGTAACTTTAAGGCTTTAAACTCGATGTTCTTATTACCGTAAAAGTTAGCATCCGTACCCGTAGCAATTACCAGATAATCGTAGTGCAATGGTCCGATAGCAGTATCAATTTCCTGGGTTTCATGGCGCACCTGTAGCACTTTCATCATTCGAAAGTGGGTATCGATTCGCTTCCGCAGTAAGTTTCGGAGAGGGTCTACAATAGAATCAGGTTCAATACCAGCGGTAGCTACCTGATACAGTAGTGGAACAAAGGTGTGAAAGTTATTTCGATCAAACAATACCACCTGATATACTTTTTCGTCTAGCTGCTTTAGCAGATTCATGCCACCAAAGCCACCGCCAATAACAACAACTCTTTTTTTATTCTTCGGATCGGGGATGCGAAGTCCGTACTGACTCATAATTAAAGGGAAATAGAATACCCATTGATAAGATGTTCCCAATCAAATTGTTCGTATACCCCTGCCATTCTTTCAGCAGAGTAAAAAAGCTTAGCAGATTGGTGCAACACTTTTAGTAGTACGGTGTTCAAGTATTTAAATGTCAGTACGCTTATGTATCTTTCTGTTCTAAGTTACGATGAGGTACGTTAAGTTTTATGACTCTAAGAACGTGTTTGAACTTTATCCTTTAGCTTTCTAGTGGTTGTTTTCTACCCATACTTCGGCTTTTTTTCTGACGATAGCTTAGGCTATCCCCTCAAAAAGAGTTTCGTCTGGTCAAAAAACACCTCATAATAAATTCTAAAAATAAAATCCAAACGCGCTCTAACACCCAAAACCTAATTTCTAATAATTATGAAAGCTATTTTTAATAATCAAGTGATTGCTGAAAGCGATCAGACTGAAGTTGTAGAAGGAAATCATTACTTTCCGCCGGAGTCAATTAAGCGGGAGTACTTCGCTGATAGCAATACTCATACTAGCTGCCCCTGGAAAGGAGAAGCTGCTTACTATAGCTTAGATGTAAATGGAGAATCAGTGAAAGATGTGGCCTGGTATTATCCAGCTCCAAAGGATGCTGCTAAGCAAATTAAAGACCATGTAGCGTTTTACACTAATAAAGTAGAGGTGATGTGAGGGGCGTATAGCAATACGCCCGAACTAGAAGTGGCAACAATTAGCCATCGAACTATTTAGCTATTAGTAACTCAATGAAAATTCTCGGAATTATTCCGGCCCGGTGGGCTTCATCGCGATTCCCACAAAAAGTGCTGGCTGATATTGGTGGTAAAAGCATGGTACAGCGGGTGTACGAGCAAACTCTTCAGGCCACAAAGCTAGATGGAGTTATTGTAGCTACCGATCACGAAAAGATTGCCGAACATATCGTTTCTTTTGGAGGAGAAGTAAGTCTGACCAGCTCTAAGCACCCATCAGGCACCGATCGTTGTCGGGAAACACTAGATCAGCAGACCGAAACATACGACTACGTAGTTAATATTCAGGGAGATGAGCCTTTTGTTCAGCCTCAGGCTATTAATGAGTTGGCTGATTTACTGGATGGTCAAACCCAGTTAGGAACGCTAGTATCTGAGATTCACGATGCTTCGGTGCTGAGTAATCCGAATATGATGAAGGTGATTTTCAATGCTCAGCGAGAAGCAATCTACTTTAGCCGAACGGCTATTCCCTATTTGCGGGATGTTCCGACTGAGCAATGGTTGCAATGCCATACTTTTTACAAACACGTTCACCTTTATGCCTACCGAGCCGATGTTCTGCGAGAAATTACCGAGCTACCTGTAAACTGAGTCGAGAAAGCCGAATCGCTAGAGCAGCTACGCTGGATTGAAAACGGCTATCGCATTAAAGTAGGAATAACCGAACACGAAAGTCTTAGCGTAGATACTCCGGCTGATTTGGAGCGGGCAAAACAGCATATGAATATTAAGTAGCAGATTCAGGTGGTACTTCACCCGTTTCTATAGAATGGTTGGGTAGGATGATCGTAAAGGTGGTTCCCTTGTTTACAATTGATTCAACCCTAATGGTTCCTTGCATTTTGGCGATAGTTTCCTTTACTAGAAACAGCCCTAATCCAGAACTATCTTGATGATTACTAGCTCGGTAAAACATCTCAAAAATATGATCCACGTGCTCCGAAGCAATACCCAATCCGTTATCCTGCACTTGAATTAACGCTTGCTTTTCGTCAACATTAATATCGATTTTTATGTAAGGACTTTCTTCGTAAGGATTATAGTAGCGTAGCGCATTAGAGATAAGATTATTAAAGACTACCTCCAGCCGTTTAATATCTCCTATAAAGACAGCTGATGTATTGATTTCAGTGTGTTTATCAATATTTTCGTACTGAGAAAGATGCGTATACAAAGCATACGTTTCTTCAATTAGTAATGAAAAATCGATGGTTTGGGGTGCAATAGCTAATTGAGAGTTGCGGGAGTAGTCCAAGATTTCCCGAACAAAGCTGTCTAATTTATGGATAGAGCGTTCTTGCAAATCCAGATAAGCCATATTCTCGGGCGAAGGCGATTCGTCCCGCATCAAGCCAATGAGACCAAGTAGGGAGGTGAGTGGTGCCCGTAGGTCGTGAGAAGTACGGTACACAAATGCATCCATTTCGTGATTGAGGCGCGATAGTTCCTCGTTAGTCTCTTCAATTAGCTGATTTTTATGCTCTAGTTGGATATTGGTTTCCTCCAGGGCATTAGCCGTTTGGGAAAATCGGCGGGATAACAAAACAGACTGGGAGAACAGAAAGAAAAACATTCCGACAGGAGCTGCGAAAAAGGTGAAGATAATATTATTGGCGTGTAGTGAGTCGTTGACTAATGTGATAAGCAAGCAGCTCAATCCCAGCAAAAAGATGATGATGCCGTTAAGCTGACGCCAAGGTGCCTTCACCACCCTGTATAAGCCATATAAACTGGCGGATATCGCAAATACTTCAAACGGAATTACGGTATGACTAGACCAAAGCGGGGGAAAAACAAGTACAATGATGCAGAATATGCCAGTAAGTATAGTTACGGCCTTTACAAAAGAATTGGGAAGGGCCCGAGGAAAAATAGCGAAAGTAAAAGCAGCAAATACCGGTACACACAAATAGAAGCTCAGCAGTTCTGTCTTTATTACCCAGGCCCAGGGTAGAAATTGAGCAATAATGTATAATTCGGTGCTTAAAGTTCTTATCACAATAAGCAGGCAAAATATGCTAAAATACAGTGGCGATCTGTCATTCTGACGATACAGATACAAGATCATGTGATAAAGTGCTATGATGATAAAGCTTCCGATAAGAAAGAACGTGACCACATAATCTCGAATCCAGTGGTGAGCTACCATTCTATGAGAGCCAAGTTGAAAAGTGTCCCACAACCCGCCCTTACGGTAGTGGTAATTAGAAAGGTGAACAACAATATCCAGTGTAGGTGCAAAAGGAATAGGAACCACTTGGGGGTTAAAGCCTGGAATAGCCTCGGAAGCCGAAGTAGCTACCTTCCCCACTTCATAGACTGGTTTTCCGTTCACCCAGACCCGCATAGCGGTAGAGGCTGTATTTACTCGCAGCGAAAGCGGGACTGAATCGGGCGGCATTTGTATTTTCAACCGATAGGTAGCGTATCCGGTGCCCGTGGGCAGTGTATCATTAGATAAATCTTGAGACCAAGTATTTGGTACCGATATAAATTTTTCCGAAGCTGGCGAAAGTGATTGGAACGATTGAGGTGCAACAAGCTGATTCCAATAAAAGCTCCATTGACCATTAAGAGTAATTATCCCATCGCTATTCCAGGACCATGTTGTTAAGTCAAGGTGTCCTTGCTCTGCTTGGGGCGCATCTCTAAACAAAGAACAGCCAGTAAGCCCCACCAGTATCAATAAAGTTGCGAGTAAAACAAGTCTTCGGTACATGCAGAAACACCTTAAACGAAAGAGTTACATCCTGATGAGGCAAAGTTCTATGCTAATTATACGCTTTTTTACATTACCAGTGAAATGGTATTACAAAAACTATTTGGATGTTTAACTAACCCAAATGGTTTTTTGGTTAACAAACTCGCGAATACCCAGATGAGATAATTCTCGTCCGTAGCCTGATAGTTTCACTCCCCCAAAGGGCACTGCTGGATGAGAGGCGGTCATTTTATTGATGTAAACAGCCCCCGACTCAATTCTTTGAGCAAGGGCTTTGCCTCGTTCAATGTCTTGAGTCCAAACAGAACCACCCAGTCCGTAGCGAGAATCGTTGGCAATGCGAACCGCTTCATCTTCTGAGTCTACCTTGAACAGGCAAGCTACCGGTCCAAATAGTTCCTCATCGTAAGCGGGCGTACCGGAGGGAATATCGGCTAATACAGTAGCATCCATAAACGCGCCTTTCTTGTCCGGTCGGGTTCCACCGAGTAGTACTTTTGCTCCTTTTGCCACTGATTTTTGTACTTGTGCTACCAACTCATCGGCTAAATCAGTGCGCGCCATAGGGCCATAGTCTGTATCTTCTTCATTGGGGTCTCCTTGCTTTAGCTGCTGCATCTTCTGTAAAAACAGATTAGTAAAATCGTCGTAAACCGCTTGGTGAATAATAAAGCGTTTGGCAGCAATACAGCTTTGCCCACAATTGATCATTCGGGCTTTTACTCCAACTTCGGCGGCGTGCGCTACATCAGCATCCTCTAAGACAATAAAAGGATCGCTCCCCCCTAGT
>CAKZPJ010000782.1 GCA_937138955.1 uncultured Flammeovirgaceae bacterium
GGAGCTTCAAAGACTTCATTATTACGGCGCATATAATTAACATCACTCCCGTAATCTTGTCCGGTAAAAAAGTTAACTGCTCCACACAGAAAACCGAAGTACTCATCAAAGCCTCGCTTATTAGGAGTATCAACTTCTTCAGCCCAGTTACCCAGGTGCCACTTGCCACTCATAATAGTCTGGTAACCGCCTTCACCAAGTGCTTCGGCTATTGTTACGTTATTGTCTGACCTAATTAAATTATCAGATTGCTGAAAGTGAAGTCCGGTAAGAAGCGTAGCCCGAGTTTCAGTGCATTTAGCGGTATTGTAGAACTGGGTCATCTGCATTCCTTCGCTCGCCAGACGATCCAAATTGGGAGTCTGAATCTCAGAGCCGTAGCATCCCAAATCAGAGAAACCCATGTCATCGGCCATAATTAGCACAATATTCGGTGGTGGCTCAGTCTGCCCTTCAGAAGGGGTACAGGAAATTTGAAGGCAAAATAATACGGCTAGAAGAAGCCCTATACTAATAGTGAGTTTCACAGTAGACTGGTAGTTAGGTTGTTAATGGAATTGAAGATACGTAATTATCGGCAAATCTGCTCGTTAGCTTTTAAGCATAATTTCAGCGGCTTGGCGTCCGGCTCGCATGGCGGCGTTAATAGAACCATTCAGCAAATAATCACCCGTGACAAATAAACTTTCGCTTACCTTACACTGCTCTTGGGTAAGATTGTGCGAAACCGAATCTTGGTTAGGCAGCGCGTAGTCAATACGATAAGTTTTTAAGTGATCCCAAGCATTGGTCTCGCCGCCAAACCAAGTTCGTAGCTCGCTCTTAATGATTTCGGTTAACTCTTCGTCCGTTTCGGAACGCGAGCCGGTGATTGATACAGAGATCAGATGCTTTCCGGTAGGGGAGTAGGCGGGAGAGACATCGCTCATTACCACCACATTGTTAACCAAACGATCGGGGCGAGCGTTTAATGCCAGCATAGGTTTGCTTATTGGCGACTGATCAGCCGTGAGGTACACATTCACGGTAGCATGATGCGGGCGATCGGGCTGGACGGAAGTGCACTTAGTTAACAGATCATTAGGCTCAGTAGCCAGCAAAATCTGTTCTGCGGTGTGGTTGCTACCGTCATCCGTAGTCACCGTTTGACCATCTACGGCGGTTACTCGCTGATTAGTGATTATAGTATCTGGTTGTAAGCGAGCCGCTAGTTGTTTAGGAATTTCTTCCATTCCCAACTCGGGAACCGCCGTATCGCCTTCAGAAAACATCTTAAATACAAAATCGAACTCGCGGCGGGAGGTAGTTAAATCATCTTCCAGAAAAATTCCGGCCATAAAAGGCTGAAAGAAGTTGCGGAGCATAGTTTCGCTAAAACCATATTCCTGAATTACCGCCAACGTGCTAGTTTCCGGCTGACTGAAAATTTCATCAACCGACATTTTCTGAAGGCGAAGCTTCGTTTTTAGAATATTAAGCTTATCGCCGATGGAGCCCACCTTGGCAAACAACGTCTTGAAGGCAGCGGTGGGAATACGGCTGGGATCAATAATTTCCTGTTGCCCTTTATCATTGAGGACAATAGCTCCCGGAGTGAACTTGCGTAAGTTCAGTGCTTTGTAATTGAGGTATCTTTGCGTTTCCGGATAATGGGTAAGTAGTACCTGAAACCCTCGGTCGAGACGATAACCGTTTACTTCATCGGTTTTTATTCTTCCCCCCGGGCGATCAGTAGCTTCCAGCAGCTTTACTGAGCAACCGTTTTCTTGTAGCGTGATGGCGGCAATCAGGCCCGAGAGGCCCGCTCCAATAATGAGTACATCGGTAGTATTAGACTCAGGCATAGTTGCTATTCGTGAGTTTTTAGCATCAAAACGCTAGTATAACACAAAAGTTTGAATAGGCGAATTACGCTTATCAAACAATCAATGCACTTTCTGAGTAAATCTCGATGAGAAATCCCCCTTAATCCCCCTGTAAAAAAGGGGAAAGTGAATAATATTAGCTCATACATTGAGCATAGTAATACTCATCCAGCGAAGGCGGAGTACTAAATAAATAGCCGAGGGATCTTCCGCTGGGCTACCAAAGTTATCTCCCTTATACTTGGCTCGGCACTACAATACCCAGTGTTTCTAGTAGTTGAGGATTATCTTTTAGAGCGATTCTGGCTACTTGGTAAAAATCCCGCATCCAGCTATCCAGTTCCCGGACGGCTTTGTTACGTTGCTCGGTATTGTCCTGGGCTTCGCCCCGGCGCTGAGTTTGCTGATCGGCTAGGTCCATCAGGGCCAATAGTTTGGCTTGGGCGGTCTGCAAGGCAGTTTCAGTTACTCCGTATTGAATCATCGCACTGCTGTGGGTGCCTATTTTCTCGTAGAAGGCTGTAGCCTGACTTACCCAACCGCTAAAGGTAGTTTTAATGCGAGTATCCAGTTGCAACTGGGTTTCAATTTCGCGCTGACTCTTAAACGCTAGTTTGGCTAATTGTCGGTGTTCGCCAAATTGCTTACGTACTGCTTCCCGCTCGGCCGCGAAAGCATCGGTAGCGGCTTTTTGGGCTCCGTAGGTATCATCCTTACTAGATTGCAGTAGCTGTACATTTTTTAACAAGGCTTTGCCCTTAAGCAGCTTCTGCCGGTCGTAAGAAAAGGTGGCCAGCGGTTTTTTCCAAGCTGGGTAGCTCAGCGCATTGCTGAGGGATAAACGATAAGTCTGTAACTTAGCATCGAGGGATATTTTGTGCTAAACATCTCAGTTGGAATTGGTGGATAAAAACATCGGCGGCGTGATTCACCTGCTTCCGATGAGCT
>CAKZPJ010000783.1 GCA_937138955.1 uncultured Flammeovirgaceae bacterium
ACTTGTCGGTCTTTCACTTCAATAACATCACCGGGAACGCCCACGCAACGTTTAATATAATTAGTTTTTAGATCAGTTGGGTAGTGATGCTCAGTAGGATAATTAAAAACCACCACGTCGCCCCGCTTCACGTGGGAGAAACCCGGCAGACGGTACTGTGGTAATTGAATCCAATCTACGTACGAAGGAATGTCGGTACCCCAAATTTTCTGATGAGTGAGCGGCATTTGCAACGGAGTTTTGGGAGTACGTGCCCCGTAGTGCATCTTGCTAACAAACAGAAAATCTCCTACCAGCAGAGAATTTTCCATGGAAGGGGTCGGAATCGTAAAGGCCTCCAGAAATAGCCAGCGAATAAAGGTAGCGGCAATCACTGCAAACACTATTGCATCTACCCATTCGCGAGTTTTAGACTTGGGAGCCCCCGGTGAAGTAGAAGTCTCACCTTCTTTCCTTTTCTTAAGAAACGTTGCCATACGTGCTTATTTCAAATATCGTTACCTGCATGCTCTTAACAGCAATCTTGCGAAAATAGTGTGCCTCAAAGGAAATACCTATCATTTTAGAAAATCGTTCATTGTGAGCACCCCGCTTTTCTGCTGATTTACAATCCATTCGGCTACCACTACTGCTCCCAAAGCAAAACCCTTCCGGCTGTGGGCGGTGTGCTTTATTTCAATTGTATCTTCCTCTGACTGATAGCGAACTACGTGAGTGCCCGGTACATCTTTTTCGCGTTTAGCGTAAACCGGTAACTGAGAAACGGGTTTCTCCTGCTCTGATTCTTGTAGAGTCCAGTCAGTAAGAGGTAAATACTCCAGAATTCCTTCCGCTATAGTAATAGCCGTACCGCTAGGTGCGTCTTTCTTCTCAGTATGATGGGTTTCTTCTATGCTAGCTTGATACTGAGGATAGTCACCAATCAATTTCGCCAGTTGGGCGTTTAGCCGGAAAAACAAATTGACTCCAATACTGAAGTTAGAGGCATAGAAGAAAGTGCCACCTTCTTCTTGACAAAAGTTCTCTATTTCTTCTCGGTGGCTCAGCCAACCGGTAGTACCTGATACGATTGGAATGCCTCGGCTTAAACAGTGACGAATATTAGCAACGGCAGCATCAGGTTGGCTAAATTCAATAGCTATATCGGCTGCATCTTTTCCTAGTGTTTCCCAAGTGTCAGTATTATCCTGATCAATGCGCGCCACAATAGAGTGATTGCGCTGCAACGCAATTTGCTCAATAGTTTTACCCATTTTTCCGTAGCCAATTAGTAGAATCCGCATGGGTTAGTATAAACTTATGGTAAGAGACAATCCGTAAGCTGGTACAGTGGGAGTTAGATGATCGTAGTAGGCCAAGGCTGACCCCGCCATTGGTTTTAAATCCATACTTAGGTCAGGGTTAATATCGAATTCAATAAGGTGGGCATCGGCAATGGCATCCATAATATTCAGGCCGTACAGTCCGGCAATCAATATTATCATAAAGTCCCGGTTACGCCTATTTGTTTCTCTTGCTCGTCCGAGTTGCTCCGCAGTTTCAAGGCGATTAAATCCTGGAAAACCTTCTAAAGGATTAGCTTCCCCTCTACGTACCGCTTCTGTAGCCCGTAAAAAAAAACGGTAACGATCATCATTAAGAATAATCAAGTAACTCATTGTAATTAATCCGCCGTAGATAATCGGAATTTTCCAGGGTTTTCCGTTATACGCTTGACCTAAACCTGGTAGTACTGCCGAATACAGGGCTGCTTTACGGGGCGAGTGTCGAACTGCCATTGTCTCAATAATTATCGTATCAGGAGCCTCGGTGCCGGGTTTGTTCACTCCTACCGCTCCTTGCTGGAGCTGAAGAGTATCGATCATTACCGGAATAGTATCAGCGGGGTTTTCTTCTTTCTCTTCTTGGGCCAATGCTACCGAAATACTTACATTAATTGCTAGCAGTATCAGCCCGGTTCGGGCGTACTTCATGTTTGTAGCAGTTCAAGAATACGGTTCAAATCTTCAGTAGATAGGTACGGTATTTTGATTTCACCCTTTTCTTTACCCATTGTTTTAATATGTACCCGAGTGCCAAAGTGAGAAGAAAGCTGATTCTGAACCGCCTGTAATTCGGGCGACATTCCGGCCGGAGTGGCGGCGGATGTTGGTTTTTTAGGCGCAGCTAGCTCCCTTACCAAAGCTTCTACCTGCCGTACTGATAAATCTTCCTGCACAATTCGGTGGAAAAAGTGCAATTGCTGCTCAATAGTGTCCACATTGATCAAGGCTCGAGCGTGACCCATCGTTAGGCGGGTGTCACGCAGAGCTGCTTGAATGTCGGGTGGAAGTTTTAACAGGCGTAGATAATTATTAACCGTAGAGCGGTTTTTACCCACTCGGTCGCCGAGCTGCTCTTGCCGTAAGTCACACTCCGAGATCAATCGCTGATAGCTTAGTGCTATTTCAATGGCGTTAAGATTTTCCCGTTGAATATTTTCGATCAGCGCCATTTCCAGCATTTGCTGGTCATTTGCCTTGCGAACGTAGGCCGGAATATCAGTTAGTCCCGCTAGTTTGGATGCCTGCACCCGTCGCTCACCCGAAATAATCTGGTAGCGGTCATTGCCGATAAGTCGTACAGTGATAGGCTGGATAATACCTTGCACCATAATTGAGTCAGCTAACTCTTGCAGGGCTTCCTTATCAAAGTGAGTACGGGGCTGAAAAGGATTTACTTCTATATTCTCCAGCGGTATCTCATTAATTGAGCTATATTCTCGGGTAGGATTATCCCGCAGTTGTACATCTTGGGAGGAGTCTTCCAACAGTGCTCCCAATCCCCGACCTAAGGCATTCTTACGGCGGGTAGATCTTCCGGATGTTTTATTAATACTCATTTGGGCAATTTTGTTATTGTACTGACAGGTATACGAAGCAATGAATGTTCAGCCTATCAACGTGCAAGTTGTTGATTTCTTTCTAATAATTCTTTAGCTAAGTTCAGATAACTAATGGCACCTTTGCTATCGGCATCGTGAATAATGGCAGGTAGCCCAAAACTAGGCGACTCGCTCAGCTTAATATTTCGTGGAATCAGAGTGCTAAACACCATTTGTTGAAAGTGAGCATTTACTTCTTCCACCACCTGATTAGACAAACGCAACCGCGAATCATACATTGTTAGTAATATGCCTTCAATTTCTAGTCCGGTGTTCAGTCGTGACTGAATAATTTGAATAGTGTTTAGCAATTTACCTAAACCTTCTAATGCGTAATATTCGCACTGCACCGGAATAATTACTGAATTAGCCGCGGTTAAGGCATTAATGGTAATTAAGCCGAGTGAAGGAGAGCAATCCAGAATAACGAACTCATAATCGTCCTGCACCGGAATTAATGCTTTTCGCATTTTCTTTTCTCGGTTTTCCAGGCTCACCATCTCTACTTCAGCTCCTACCAGGTCGATATGAGAAGGTAGCAGGTAAAGATACTCCAGTTCAGTAGGTACAATGGCCGAACGAATATCGGCTTCATCCACCATACATTCGTAGATGCTATCTTCTACCTCTTTAGGGTTGAAGCCTAAACCGGAAGTAGAGTTAGCCTGGGGGTCGGCATCTACCACTAACGTTTTATGCTCTAGCGCTGCTAAACTGGCAGCCAGGTTAATAGCACTAGTCGTCTTTCCTACTCCTCCTTTTTGATTGGCGATGGCGATAATCTTACCCATGCGTTAAGCGTTAATAGTTCAGGCAGTGTGGATACTATATTCGATG
>CAKZPJ010000784.1 GCA_937138955.1 uncultured Flammeovirgaceae bacterium
TCGATATTACCGATCGGCTGAATATTGGACTATTTGAGGCTATCATGTACGGCGATGAATCGGAGCGTTTCGACGCCCGCTATCTGAACCCCTTTGCTTTTTTTCGCGCCATCGAGCAGCAGAACGGTAGCGACGGTAATGCTTTGCTAGGTTTGGATACTGATTGGATTATTGGTAAGCACTTGAACTTCTATGGCCAATTTCTCCTCGACGAATTGATTGTCAGTGAACTGAGTAATAATCGGGGGTGGTGGGGGAACAAATACGCCCTGCAATTTGGTGGAAAGTACATTGATGCCTTTACAATCAAAAATCTGGATTTTCAGCTTGAGTTCAATCGGGTTCGCCCTTATACTTACGCCCACGAAGATTTATATCGCTCGTACACTCACTACCGTCAGCCATTAGCCCATCCGCTAGGAGCAAACCTAAGGGAAATAGTATTGGTGGCTCGCTACCAACCTTTGCCCCGCCTCAATTTAAAAGCTAGTCTGATTCGAACCCAATACGGAGCAGATACACTCACTTCCAACTGGGGTAATAATATTTTGCTGGATAACCGCACCCGACAACAGGACTACGGTAACGACCTAGGCCAAGGAATACCGACCGAACTTACGATTGCCGAAGCCACCGCAACGTACCAAGCGTGGCATAACGTATTTCTCGACCTTCGCTACATTTATCACGCGACGGATGTTACCGAAACTACTCAGGGTCAGTCGACAGGCTTTTTGTCACTGGGACTCCGCGCCAATATCGCTCCGGTTCGCTACGATTACTAAGGTAAAAGACTCATAAAATTAGCCGTATTGGCCGTGACCGAATAATAATCAACCACTTGCTTTCGCCCCACTTGTCCCATTTTTTCTCGAAGTTGGGTATCAACCAGCAATTTTTCCAATGAACTGTACCATTCTTCTTCGGTGGTAGCATGGTAGCCATGCACACCCGACTTTACAATATCTTTATTGACTCCTACCGGGGAAACTACCGCCGGTATACCGAGGGCTAAGTATTGCAAAGCTTTGAAGCCACATTTTCCCTGCGTCCAGGGGTCATCAGGAAGAGGCATCACACCAATATTTATTTTTGTTAAATCCTCTATCTCGGTAGATTGCGACCACTTAATAAAATCTAAATTAGGTAAATCTAACTCGGGGGGGCGATTAGCAATAACAACGAATCGGAACGTATGATTTTGCGCTAGTTGTTGTAGTGTTTTAGCTATAGATGTCAAATACTTCAGAGTAGAATGCGAACCCGTCCAACCAATGGTAACCAAGGACGTATTTTGATTTACAAGCCGATTATGATAGTGCTCAGTATCAATTGTTGTGGGGTTGATTATAGTTTTAGAATTGTGTTGCCGACCAAAATCAGCCAAATAGGCATTACCCGCACTCACCCGGTAACTCCATTGACAGACACTGCCAATCTTGCTTCTCCATTTAAGTCGAGAAATCCAACGGTTTACTCCGGATGTGTCCTCTAACCAGATGGCATCGTCAAAGTCGATGATGATGGGTTTTTTAAGAAACTTAGCTATAATCCACTCAACCCAAGGTGGGCCTAACGGAGTGGCCTCCCGATGAATTAGCACCGCATCAGCCTGACGAACCACCCATAGATGTTTTATTCGTCGTAAATATCCGAGAACGATTCCAATCAGCTTCTGTAAGGTATGGCCGGGGCGATACAAAACTTGGTTAGTCTCAACGTCTAGAAAGGAATAAATTTGATAATCATATCCGTAGTCATTCAGCTTTGGCAGGTATTGCTCGTATCGGAAGTGCTGACTGGGAGCACCTCCGGTCGGGTAGGGACAGAGAATTATTAACTCCTTTTTATTATTTTTATCGCTACTCAAAGCTTCTCAATGGTTAGTCGGTTTATCAAGGAAGTACGTCAGCGCTACCGAAGATCTTCGGGGTCAATTTACCTGATTGAAACCGCAATGTTTGGTAATGAACGTCAGTTTATCAATAATTGTCTGGATTCTCGCAAAGTATCGACCATTGGCGAGGAAGTTGGGCAATTTGAGGAAGTCGTAGCCAGTAGGTTGGGAGTGAAGTATGCTTTAGCAACATCGAGCGGTACCGCTGCTTTGCACTTAGGCTTAATGGCATTAGGCGTAAAATCTGATGAGTGGGTGCTAACTTCCCCCTTCACGTTTATTGCAACCTCTAACGCAATTCTTCAAGCAGGTGGTCAGCCGCTGTTTATTGATATTGATCAGACTACATTGGGACTTTGTCCGGTAGCACTTGAGGAGTTTTTAACCAAGGAAACTGAAGTAGATTCATCAGGAAATTGCTATCACCGAGCGAGTAGACGACGAATTGCTGCTTGTCTGCCGATTCACGTGTTTGGTCATCCGGCTAATCTGCCCCCTATTCAACGATTATGTCAACAGTATAATATTCCAGTTCTGGAAGATGCTGCAGAAGGTTTGGGTAGCTTAGTAAGTGGGCAAGCGGTAGGTACGTTTGGAGATGCGGGGGTACTTAGCTTCAATGGAAATAAAATTATCACCAGTGGGGGAGGAGGGGTGCTACTGACTGATGATAAAACAATTTACCAAAAGGCATTCCACCGAGCCAATCAATTGAAAAGCTCCATGAATAATGAAGTAGAAGAAGTGAGTTATAATTACCGAATGCCTGCCTTAAACGCTGCACTTGGATTAGCCCAATGGCAGCATCTAAATCAGTGTGTAGAACAGAAAAGGGCTCTTTACGGTTGGTACGCTAACCTCTTCAACGAATCAGATATTGAAGTCTTGAAAGAACCTCCTGATTCGCACTCTAATTACTGGCTGCAAGCGTTAGTTTTTCCTAATCGTCAGCAACGCGATATATTTGTTGAAAAAACCAATGCGTCGGGTATTGAAACCCGGGTCGCCTGGAAATCTTTACATCGGTATCCTCTGTTCAACCATCGTTTTCATACTTCGCTATCCAATGCTGAATGGGCTGAATCTTATTTAGTCAACATTCCTTCAACCATAGTGCCTGATGCGTAACCTAATTTTAATTGGCGGAGGCGGTCACGCCCATTCAGTGATTGATGTGATAGAATCTAGCCATGATTTTCGTATTATGGGTATTGCTGACCGTAAAGGAAAAATGGGTGCGCGAGTGCTAAATTATAGTATAACTGCTACCGATGATAAGTTGGATGCTCTGGTAAACGATAACCAGTACTTTCTAATAACGGTAGGTCAAATAGAAACTGCGGAAATACGTCTGCGGCTAGATCAAGAGTTAAAGCATGCCGGTGCTAAATTAGCTCAGGTAGTCTCGCCTTTAGCCAAGGTATCTAAATATGCCACAGTGGCTGAAGGTACTGTAGTCATGCATTTTGCTCTCGTAAATGCTGGAGCTCAAGTGGGGCGCAACGCAATTGTAAATACACAAGCAGCAGTAGAGCACGATGTTATTGTAGGCGACTTCTGTCATATTTCTACCGGAGCTATTCTCAACGGAGGAGTGAAGGTGGGGAATCAGGTATTTATCGGTAGTCACGCCACCGTCAGACAAGGCATAAGCATTGCCGACAATGTAGTAATTGGAGCGCATTCCTATGTCCACCAAGATATTTCCGAAGCTGGCGTATATGCGGGTGTTCCGGCACAACGTATACGGTAGCGACGGTAATAAGGCCAAATGGATTGGTTACAAACTATTGGCTAGAGTATACTGATTATTGAGAGTTTTTCGTTTAAAGTAATGTGTCTATTTTTGTAGATACTACCTAA
>CAKZPJ010000785.1 GCA_937138955.1 uncultured Flammeovirgaceae bacterium
CGCCGCCATGCCCACTGCTTGAGCACCGTGGGCGCAGGTCGCCATCACCCGGGAAGAGCCAAACGCCACGTGCGAAGCACTGATAATGCGTCCAGCAAGGAATAGGTTTTCAATGTCTTTACTATAGTAGCAGCGGTAGGGAATCGGGTAAACACCCTTACTGTGCCACTGATTACAGCCCATCTTGTCGCTGTAAATACCATCGGCGGGATGCAAATCTAACGACCAACCCCCAAAAGCTACCGCATCATCGAAGGCACGCTGATTAACTAAATCGTTTTGGGTGAGCATATAATCGCCCACAAAGCGTCGGCTTTCCCGCTTGCCGGGTACTGTGCCTACCCACTCTAAAGTGAGATTCTCTGATTCGGGAAATTCCCCGCTGTTTTTCACGTGGTGCCAGATACCGTAAATCACCTTCCACAGCTCCCACTTAATCTCTTCTGACTGGTGAATGGTGTCCATCCGCCCGCCGTACTCTACCCACCACAACCAGCAACCGTGATCTTGTAAGCGGTAGTTTCGCAGTCGGGGCAGTTCACCCGCATCTTGAAGGGCGTAGGCAGGAGCTATAAATTTGACCGGATGACCGGTATCTTTAGTGTAGAAGTAGATAGAATGCCCTAGTAACTCACCGTAGTCTTCAATATCGGGGGCAAAGCCTTCGCCAAACTCTTCGGGTGATTCAGCCCCCATGCGAAAGGAAGCTCCGGCTTGGAAAGCTACGATGCCATCGCCAGAAGAATCGCAGAATAGTGGGGCTTGAAGTTCGTACCGGGTGCTGTTCTGGCTACAGAAGGCTTTAACGGAGTTGATTTTTTGAGCGGACGATTTTTCTATCTCATAGACGGCGGTGTTGAGCAGTAAGGTAATATTCGGTTCTTGAGTAACTTTTTCCAGCAGAATGGTATCCAGGATCAGCGGGTTACCCTCTTTGTTCCGATACAAATTTTCTAGCAGTAGCTCATCAATTACTCCACCTTCCCGAGCCCAGCGGTTGTTATTACCCATATGAGAGGTGGCACCCAGAATCCACAAGCGTACTTCACTAGATGCGTTGCCGCCCAGTACTGGACGATCTTGTACCAAGATTACCTCGAGACCTTCGCGCGCCGCAGTGAGTGCCGTACAGGTACCTGCCATTCCACCCCCAACCACTACTAGGTCGGCGTTGAGGGAAGTGCAGCGGGGTGCCCGAACAGATTCAGTGAACTTTTCTTGTATCATACTTTTTTTCAGTAAGTGATTTTTTATCGATAATGACCTTAACCATCAAGGCAACTCCCAAAGCAACTACCACCAGTCCAGTACCGACAACCAGTAGTTGGGCAAAATCAGCGATTAGCCCCAGACCAGTGATAAGTGCTCCTACTGCTAATACTCCTAGAGCGATAACCCGTACGCCTTGTAGGTTATCGTTATCTTCTGTCAAACTACTTTCATCGGTTTCTTCGGAAGCATCTGGCTGAAATAAGGCTCGATGAGCCGGATCCTCTTTTCGCTGAAGGGAGTAGTATAGTTCGTACCCAGCCAAAACAATGATGGGTATGGCTACCCCGGCAGTCATTTCTTGTGCCCTAGTTAGCGTGATGCCTACTTCCGAACCTAAAAATTTAATGGCGGTATTCGCGATCAGACTGATGAGGGTATTAACGAGCACACTACGGCCGTTTTGTCGGGGAGAAAACAATGCCCAGATGGGTGGAAGATAGAGTGCCCCACCCGTTAGAGCTCCGACGGTGAGTACCACTTCTACAATCCCACCCATGCGAGGAACTAGCAACGCTACAATAACGGTCAGAATACCAAAGACGGCGGTAGCACTTCTAGCTACCAACATAGTACGCTGATCGGAACTGTGAGGGAAGAAGTGTCGAAAAATATCATTGGTGAACACTCCCGCTGAGATATTTAGGGTAGTATTTACTGAACTGGAAGTGGCAAAGACCATTCCGCCAAGAATTAATCCTAGCATGCCAGCGGGTAGCACCGCTTTACACATCATTAGGTAGGCCCCTTCATCAGCAAAGCCTTCTAGTCCCGGATTAACTACCTGATATATCATAGGAGGTAGCATCCAGACTACCGGACTAATCAGGTATAGTGCACCGAAAAGCCAACCTACTTTCCGGGCTTCTTTGGGGCGAGATACACTGGTGTAGCGTTGAACGTAGGCCCAGTTTCCTCCGACAAATACCAGATTATACAACCCAAAGGCGATCATAAACTCCAGCGTATATTCCTCGCTAAGTAGATCAAAAAAACCAGTAGGGGATTCTGCTACAAAATTATTGATTCCATCCACTGCTTCAAAGGAGAGTGGGACGACAATTAATACGGCAGCGGTAAGTACGATAAATTGCAGTACGTCGGTTACAATCACCGCCCAAAGTCCACCCGCGGCGGTATAAATAGTAATGAGTCCGCCGATAATGACAATACAAAGTGTAATAGGAAATCCGGTAGAGACTTCCACAATCTTCGCTACCGGATACAGAAATGCCCCAGTGGTGAACATGGCAATAAACAGAAATAGATAGGTGTAGATTTTCTGAGTTTTGTAACCCAGCCTTCGGGTAATGAATTCAGCGGCGGTTAGGGTATTAGTACGTCGCCAGCGGGGAGCAATGAATAAGCCAATTAGTAGCCCGGCAATCGCCATCATCCACTGGATGGTTACTGAAACCCAGCCTTCGGAATAGGCAATAGACCCCCATACTACGAAAGTACCCGCCGAGAAAAAACTCATAAACAGCGAAAGGCCGTTGATCCACCAGGGAACCGAACCACCCGCCGCGAAAAATGACTTAACATCCCGTCCAGTCTTAGTAAAGGAAACACCAATCAGAAAAACGATCAGGGAAAAGATAATTAGCGTCCAGGTGTCTAATGGCTGCAAAATAGGCCGGTTAGGTATTTTGGAAGAAGGTTAATTGATTATCAATTTACTATTCTTATTGGTAGAGATACTTATAGAATTAATAAAAAAGTTTTCGGAAACGCTTTCGGTAACGTTTCCGAAATTCGGTAACGTTACCGAGTATCCTAAATTATTGTCATATTTACCTAATGAAGCACATAACCATTAAGGATGTCGCCCGACGGTTGAACGTATCTATCTCTACCGTTTCGCGGGCGTTCAATAATAAATATGACATTCGCAAAGAGACTCGCACGAAAATACTACAAGTTGCTGAGGAGATGGGCTACCGACCCAACCCCATTGCCCGAAAGCTCATTCAGCAGAAAACCTTTAATGTGGGGGTAGTTGTGCCCGAATTTATCAATAGCTATTTTCCTGAGGTGATCATTGGCATCCAAGAAATCTTGCATAAGCAGGGGTATCAGGTACTAGTTATGCAGTCTAACGAATGCTATACTACCGAGCTAATAAATATCAAGACACTAGAGGATAATATGGTCGATGGAATGATTATCTCATTATCTCAAGAAATTCATAATAACGATTACTACTTAAATCTATTGGAAAAGGGGTATCCGGTGGTCTTTTTTAATCGGGTTGATGAAGATATTCCGGCTTCCAAGGTGGTTTTTGACGACTATAAGTGGGCGTATTTTGCTACTGAACATTTGGTAAAGCAGGGATATAAAAAGATATACCACCTTTCCGGTTATCAACACTTGAACCTTTCTCAAAATCGTATCCGAGGTTATCGGAAAGCATTGGACAAGTTTTCTGTTCCTTACACCTCCGAATATATTATTGAAACTGGGTTTTATATGGAAGAAGGCCAAGCAATTATGAAAAAGCTATTGGAAGAGGGAAATATCCCTGAGGCGGTGTTTGCTACCAATGATACTGTTGCTATTGGAGCTATGAAAGCGATAAAAAAAGCCAGGCTAAAAATTCCTAAAGATATCGCATTGGTAGGGTTTACGGAATCTAAGATGGCCGATATCGTTGATCCTCCGCTTACCAGTGTAAGCCAGCCTACCTTCGAGATGGGCAGAAAGGCAGCTGAGCTACTACTTCGGCAAATTAGCTCTGATGGTTTTGCTGCTCCTGAAACAGTCGTTTTAAACGGGAGGCTAAATGTGAGAGACTCTTCAAGAAAAGGGTTAAGGTAGTGTTAAGCTCGACTGTAGCCTTTTATAGATTGAAAGGGGGAAAGAACTCAAGGGGGAATGCCTAGTTTTGGATTGTCTTACGATTCAAATCTATGCTTATTATTCCCAAAGAGTTCTCCGATCAAATATCAGCATATGCTCCCTTGTTTGCTAGAAAAGTTTTTAACCATGTCAAAGTTCTACTTATGGCCGGTACCCCGGTGAGTAGTTTGCTAGTAGTAGGCCGTCGCACAGTATGCAGTACCTTGCGCGCAATGGGTCTGAGTCAAGAGAAGCAATTTCACAAGTACCATCGGGTATTAAGTAAAGCTAAGTGGTCACCCTATCAGGGGGCTTGTATCCTGTTAGGCCTATTGATGGATCAATTAGTGCCCGCTAATGAGCCGCTAGTATTTGGTTTAGATGAGACTTTGGAACGCTGATGGGGTCGCAAGACCAGTGCTTGTGGTATTTATAGAGACGCCGTACGCTCTAGCCGAAGCCACTTTAGATATTTTGGCGGCCGCCGTCTTTAGGTTTGTGTTGTAGTAAAATTTTAAGAAAGCCGTGGTAGCTATTAAGTTGTGTAAATGTTTGTAGTCTACTTAAGGCGGATTATGCATATTTACACAACTAAAAACGCCAGCCTAGGTGAACCGGGCCCCGGCGGCTACCGTCCCAAGCTGCTTGTTTGGCGAAAAAGCCATCTACCACCCAGTACTTGGTCTTTTGAGTAGGTAAGCACCTAAGCACAGGACAAAAGGGGGTATCAGGTGTTCAAACTTAAGGTGATGTAGCATTAGTACTTTAAGTTTGTCTAGTCCGATACGGAAGAGGCTGAAGAGCTTTTCTTGTTGTTCTTTCAGTTTTTTGATTGGTATGACATAGCCCTGCCCTAGTAACCACTCGCCGGTATTCACTGCCCAGCAAAGGGCTTCTTCAAAGCAATGCAAGAGGAATTAGCATGCAACCCATCCTTTGCATTACCCTTTTTTCAACACGCTAACATTTTATGAAAAGGCCGTGGATATGAATGTAAAGGCACCTATATCCAACATTATGTTTCGTATTTTGTTAGTTCCCACCAATGTTGAGTTAAGCAAAATAACAAGTAATATTATTCCAATGCTAAATACCGGAATGATACCTGTATAAATCCTTTGGTTCATTACAAGGATGATTAAAGTAGGTTTCAGCCTATTATAGGATAAGCAGGTATGCTGTATCCCATACTCCTATAGAAATTGTACAAAAGATCTGCTGTAAGCATACTGGCAGTTTAAGCATCCTTCAGTCAGACTGGAGATGACAATCTTTATCAATAAGTAACGGTGAGTATAGGTGTAAGCAAGCGATCTGGGCGATAAGCAAAGGCGTTACCGGAATTCCCTACCATTTATTATAAGTCAGCACAGTTGTCAACTACGTTTTCTGACAGTGCTAACTCTTCAAGAGCTGCTATACACGTAAGAATTATGAGTGCTGAGTAGTCGGATGTAATAGGTATGCAAGGTATAGGTAGATTCCCGAAGTATTATTTGCAGTAGATGAGGTAAAATGACAGGGAATGAAGGGATTACCGCAATGAAACATATTATATTACATATCTAACTTTATTTATAACTATTAATACATTATTCTTTTATTTACCTATTACATTTGTTGTATATTATTTTAAAATGTGCATTGCTTACTGTTTTAAGTACTTAATAGGTATGATTATGAAGGTACAGAATGTTTCTCAGATAATAAATGAGGCGGAGCTTATCATTGCTAACGTTGCTCGTAATCCACAAATACAGAAGGGTTTGGCTAATTACGGTTTCCCCGCTAAGCGAATTAAGGAAGGAGAGAACTTATTAAAGGTAGCTATCCAGCTAAAAGCTATGATGGAAGACCAGCAGGAGGCTCGCTACGAAACCTCGCAAGCTTGGTTAACTGATTTCCAGAGTGCCAAAGCTACCTATCAGGGCTACGTGAACTTGGCTCGGACGGTATATCGTAATCAGCCCACTATTCTTCGTAAGCTAAAGATAGACCGGCCTACCCCTAAGCAGCAACAGCCCTGGATCGAGCAAGCACTGCACTTTTATAGCAAGGTATCAACTTACAAGGAGGCGATTGAGCAGCGGTACGGACTAAGTACTGAGGTTTGGGGGCAGGCATTATCCGAAGTAGAATCATTATCAACTTCACGCAGCGAACGCTTACACTTACGCGCTCAGGCGCAGCAAGCTACTGAGCAGCGCAATCGCTCACTGGTACAATTGCACGCTTGGGTAAAGGAGTTGAAATATATCGCCAAAGTAGCTCTAAAAGAAGGTCCCCAATTATTAGAAGCTTTGGGAGTTGTAGTTCCTTCGCGCTAAATAACTTATTACGATTAACCGATTATTTTTTTATCTGCTAGCTTTACTGATAATCTCTGTGACATATGAGTTGATGAATTAAGAACCAGGTAGCACCGAACCGAAGGTAATAAGTGCCGAGTAAGCCGCTCCCATATTCTAAACACCTTTCATATCCACACCCGAGAACCTGATTTCCTGAAGATTGGCGAACAGCAATTTAAGATTGGAAAGTGTACAAGAAGTATGTTGAGGATCAATTAGCGCTATGAGCAAGCCTACTTTTTAAGAGAAGCTAAATTCGGTCAATACATTAATACCACTTCTCCTCATCAGTTCGCTGGCATTGAAATCTTTACATAAGCCAGGGGTGAGGTGGTAGTCGAAAGTCATGTTGCCTTCCTGTATATCACTATTAAAACTATAGTTAGTCACAAGGTTATGTTTGCCAGCTACATCAGCTAGATCCAGATCGTGGGTCGATATCATCCCAAACGCGTTAAGTTCTTCCAACTGCTTGATTAGCGAGAAGCCACCCCGGTGACGATCCTTAGAGTTAGTGCCTTTAAACATTTCGTCCAGCAGAAAGAAAACGGGTTCCCCTCGCTGAATCAACTTTAGAAGCTGCTCTACTTTTCTCAACTCAGCATTAAACGAAGAAATACCTTCTTCTAGATTATCTTGGGTACGCATACTGCTGAACAACTGCATAACCGTTAGCTCGGCGGTATCGGCACAGCAGGGGGCACCCATCAGGGCCAGTACGATATTTACTCCAACAGTTCTCAGAAAGGTGCTCTTTCCGGCCATATTAGAACCGGTAATCATGACGATATTGTCCGACGACTTGAGATGAAAATCATTGCAAATTCTACTTTCAGGTTTCAGTAGCGGGTGCCCAAGTGCTTCAAAATGAATAGTACAGGCTCCGTCCTTTATCTTCGGAAAAGTGTAGCTGGGGTTTGAATAAGAGAATCCGGCCAGACTGCTCAGGGTTTCAAACTCGCCCACTGCCTCGGCCCATGCCTTTAGGTGCGACGCGTTGGTCTTCTTCCATTTCTCGGCAGCGAGAATCCAGTAGACATCAATCAACCAAAAAGTATTCAGCACCGGGTAAAACTGGTTACTTAGCGTACCGCTGGTTCCCTTTAGTTGGGCTATTCCTAGTATTCGTTTTATCTTGCTAATTTCCTCGGCGGCCGAATAGCCTTGTTGGGTAAACACTGACCGAAGTTGCTGAAGACGTTTAGCGTTGAATTCGCCCGTTTCAATTTTTAGAATAAGTGCTTGGTACCCACCCAAAATCTTAACATTCTGATGAGTATTATTGATGATTGCTTCAGCAATGCTTTTTACCCTCCTTAGAAACAGAGTATTAACAATGAGCATCACAATTAAGGGAAAGGTATGGACGATAAAACCCGAGGTGTAGGCGTACAGAAAATGATATAGCAGAGCCGCAGTAGTTATAACCGCCAAGGTGATACTCGCTACCAAATATTTGTTCCGATAGAGTAGTAGCTGAGTGGGTGTTTCTAACCAGTTAAGGAGTTTGCGGTAATCGCTTTTGGCGTTAGTGAAGTGCATTCCCGATGCCTGAAACTCCTGCCGCCACGCTAACTGGGTAGATAGCTCTTTAATTGCTTCCTGCCTTGCTAATATCGCTTCCTTGGTGGCGGGTTCGGATAACCACGTAGCCAAACACTCACGCCCCGATTCGGTAGTAGCTCGGTTGATCAGTTGGTAGAGCGAGTGAGTGCCGAAGACGTCTATATCCGCTACGTACGGATGGTTGGACTTCATGAACATTTGCCCACTGGGAAATGAAGACAAATTGTTTTGCAATCGCTGCGTTTCTTGCTCGTTAAGCTCGGCTAAAAAAGTCGCCTGATTCTTTTGGTAGGACGTTTTATTGTACCGCTTCATAAGCGCCGCAAACCCCAGTCCACCTATCAGGGCAACTAAAAGAAACAGGGCTATCGCTCCCTCGCTAGCAAAGAGAACAATGAGAAAAGCTGAGAATATAAAAGCAACCAAACGATACCACGAAAGCTCCCGTAGCTTACTCGCTAAACTTTCGACCGCTGCCTGATATTGTTGCTTGTTCGTTTGATAAATGTTCACAACGCTAATATAATAGGTTGAAGTAATCTTTGGTGTATCTACGCTTTAGCTATTGGAATCTTTCTAGGCAGTTGCTTTCAACTTTGTTTCTGAATTTATGTGATATGTTTGCGTTTTTGCAAATATTCGAATAATTTTTAGTAGTAAAGGTAATTTTTGAGACTAAAAGGGTATACATTCGGTTGGTAGGCACGCACGCTGCGTACGATAAAATTGACGTAACGACAATATGAACGAGACAGTAGTTATCCCCAAACCTATCCGCAGCGAAAGTGAGCTTGACACAGCTTTTGCCCGAATCGATGAGCTTATTGATGCTACTCCCGGTACAGTGGCCTGGGATGAGCTTGATCTACTGAGTGAACTGGTTTGGGCTTACGAACAACGCCATCATGCTATCTTACCTCCTGATCCTATTGCACTACTCAATTCTAAACTAGAAAGTGGTGAATTAAGCTTAGACCAATTAAAGGAAATCTTGCCTAATCGCTCTACTCGCTCTCAGGTACTAAACAAAAAGCGGCGTGTTGCTATGAAAGCTGCCCTAGAACTGGTAGACCGAGGCTGGGTTCCGGTAGAATCGTTCTTCCAAACTTCTTACTGGAGTTCTTTTGATAGGTAGTAATTAATAATAAATAACAACTTACCTATAATGCTCATCGAAAGTACATTAGAGAACTTGATACAAAAGCCTGAATCATCTATTCTAGACTTTAAAGCCAAGATGTATGAACTCGAGGATAAAAATAATCCTATTAATCTATCAAAGTTCATAAAAGATATTTTGTCATTTACGAATACAATACGTAATGAAACGTCCTACATAATTGTCGGGATTTCTGAAGAGGAGAATGGAAGCAAAAAACTAATAGGTCTCTCCCAAACTTATGACGATGCCTTTTTTCAAGATAAAGTAAAAGATAAAGTTAATCCTAGACCCAACTTTACATACTACGAGTTAACTTTCAATGCGAAGAGATTTGGGATACTCGAGTTCCCAATAACTAAATATTCAACCCCTATTCATCCAGTTGTTAAACTGAAGGGGTTAAATATAAATGCAGTTTACTACCGACATGGGACAACAAATACAGAAGCCATTGGGGTCGTAGTAATACGAATTAACAATTGGTTACAAAGCTTGCCTGAATACAGTAATCAGCAGATAACTTTAGATGAAGAGATTTCTTCGTTTCTGAAAAGAGTTTCTTCAGGGGAAGAGAAGCTCTCTACAATTCTATCCGATTTACTTAGAGCAAGTAAGCGACATGGATTAACAGACTTAAAGGAATTTTGCTCTCGTGAAATTAGGGGTATAAAAGATAGTACAGAAAGCGATTCAGATGAAATTAGCTATCGTTCTCAGTTAACAATCATTTCTCTTGTTGAAATTGAAATCAATCCATACTCTATAGGTGCTACTCCAAATCGCTTGAAGAATGAAATGCAAAAACGCGACGACTGCTTCAATATTAATGCACTTATTCCGTACTCAATAAGTCAGATTGAAGAAAAAATTGTATCCTTCGAGAAGAACCCAAACTCACTTTGCTGTATTTTGCCAACGACATATAAAAAGATGCTTCCCGAAACAGAAGGCGAAGATAGACCCATATACTTGTATTTTTTTAAAAGTACTTTTGATAGTTTATACAATAGTATTAGGCAAAAGGCCGTAGATGAATTAATGAGAGTGTAGATTCAAATGGTATTTTCTACTTCCCCACCGGAATATTAGTAGGCTGGTAAAGAACTTCAATGGCCTTTTTCAGTTGCTGGTCTTCGCCATCTAGTACCTGCTTCGGATCATTTTTGACTAAATGGTCAGGCTCTAGTTGTTGGTTTTCCAAGAAGTTGCCGTCGGTATCGACCATGCCCACTTGGGGGATGCCAAACACTAAACTTGGATCAATCTGCCGTTCCCACCAAACGGCAGTGCCGGTACCGGGGACGGGCATCCCTACCGTTTCGCCAATGCCGAGGGCTTTGTAGGCGTAGGGGAACATGTGGGCATCGGAATAATTGCCTTCACCCATAATTACTGATGAGGGGCGCGTCCACTTAAACTGAGGTTCAGCCCCCAGCTTCTGGCCCCGGGGTAAAAAAGTAATGTATTCGCGTCCGTTCAAAAAAGTCACCAGATCGTCGTGCAGCCAGCCACCACCATTGAAACGAGTATCAATTACTACCGACTCTTTATCAGAGTAGCGGCCCAGTAATTCGCCAAACACCTCACGGAAGCTGTCATCATTCATGCCGCGCACGTGCACGTAGCCAACCTTACCGTCGGATAGCTCCTCGGTTTCGGCTCGGCGTTGCTTCACCCAGCGTTCGTAGAGCAGTTCGTATTCCCGGCCTGTACTCACCGGCTTCACCCGTACATCCCAGCGCTTGTTCGTTGCGGGATCGTACATAGAAAGCAGCGTAAATTGATCTTTCTTACGGTTGAGCAGCGGAGCGGCATTCATTCCAGCGGTAATCGCTTCTCCATCAATTTTTTCAATAATGTGCCCGGCTATAATATCGTATTCTGGATCATCCAGCGGACTCTTATCCATAATTTCCTGAATTTTCAGCCCATCGCCGTCGTAAGTCTCATCGAAAAAGGCCGCTAAGGAAGCTGTTTCGTCAGCTCCTTCAGAACTGGGGTAGTAGCGGCAGCCAGTGTGAGAGGCGTTCAGTTCACCCAGCAGTTCGCTCATCATTTCGGCGAAATCGTAGTTG